>NZ_JBNHEQ010000323.1:0-19691 GCF_050016015.1 Dapis hubbardiae BLCC-M172 | reverse complement strand
TTTAAGTACATTTCTCTGGAAAAGTTTTGAAGGTTTAGTTTTGGTCATTTAGTCTCTACTGAGATTTTTATGAGAAGAAAAGTTGGGTACTAAAGCACTTCTAGAACTTTAGTTAATTTCATTTATTACTACCTCCTGGAATAGGAAGATTTGAAATACTGATTTTTTTGATCTCTTTTAATATAGAAGGTAATTAGTTATTGTCTCAGACTCGAAGTCTTTCTTAATGAAGAAAGAAAGGATTTGAATAGCATGAGTTTTGAAGTTGATATTTAAGAGAATAGATTTATTAATAGAAAGTAATTTGGCGATTACTGTATAACCGGATTTGATATAGAGAGAAGACTTAAGACCTAATTTTATAGTCAAGTATTTAAGTACATTTCTCTGGAAAAGTTTTGAAGGTTTAGTTTTGGTCATTTAGTCTGTAGTGAAATATTTATGAGAATAAAAGTTCGGTAGGAAAGTTGCTCTATAAGCTTAGTTCAGTGTTATTATTAAGAATAATATTGAAAATAAAACTAAGAATTTTGAATTATATTGTAATTTACGACGGCAACTGCAATCTATGTGTAACCTTGGTGCAGGTATTAGAAAGTATAGACCAAGGTCAACTATTTGAGTATGTTCCTATGCAAGATTTAGAAATATTAAATCAGTTTAGTATTACTGCTGAAGATTGCGAAATGGGAATGATTTTAATTAATACTAAGGCACCAGAATTTAGATGGCAAGGTAGTGACGCAGCAGAGGAAATAGGGCGGTTATTACCTGTAGGCGATGTTTTTGTTACAGCATATCGGAGTTTACCTGGGGCGAAGTGGATGGGCGATCGCTTTTATGAGCAGATTAGAGATAATCGTTATACTATTTTTGGTAAACGTTCTACTACTTATCATTCGCCTTATCCAGTTGGTTGTAAAGCTTCTTTATCTGAAGAAAAATCTTCAACTTAAACTGGGGTATTGAGGTTGAATCTTTTGGGTAATAACTCTCGACTATTTTGACAAGAAAAATAGTTAATTAAGAAATTAGGGTTTTTGCCCAATTTGAATTTTATTAAGTTTACAGCAACTTAAATTTATCACGACTTACGCATTCGTAGGTTTTAAACACTATATATCTATAGCGCTATAGTTTTTGAACGCTATATATAGCTAGCGTCTATGCGTAAGTCCTGTTTATATTATGTCCGGATAAACACTAACTGTAAAGTCATTGCGACTGGAACGGAGTGGAAGGTTTGCGCAGCATTCCGCAAGGAAAGCAATCTCAAACCACTGGGATATTTCTTCTATTTATTCCTAATAATAACTATCCAACCGGAGATGATATTAGTCTCTTAGAAAATCTTCTTTCTTTTCATCTTTAATCCACTTCTGAAAATCTTTAATTTTTTGCTCTACATATTGTTTGTGTTCCAGAAGTTCTACTCTATTAAAAATTGGTAGTAGTGATTTAAGATATTCTACGATTTTATGTGTTGCTTCAATATTCTTAGAGCTACTCAAAATATAATCTTCTGAGGAAAGTTCCTTATAATTCTTAACATAAGGTTCTAGGGGAAGTTTCTTAAAATCCTCAAATTTTTGATTGTGCTTACAAAATAGATCGATAAATTGATAACGTCTTTTGTAGGGAAATGTTGTAGTTACGCTCAACAATAATTGCATCAAATCAATATCTGTATATCTATTTTCCATCAGACTTTTTAGCAGTTTATTTTGTCTATCCTCAAGAATAAATTTCTCTTCTTCTGTTATTTGCAAAAAAAATATTCTTTCGAGAATAGTATTTCTGGATATAGAGATAGATAATTCCTTTTCTTTCTGATCAATATACTCAACTACTTGAGTAATTAATTCCTGATAATTTTCATCTTGCCAAAGAAATGTATAGTTGAGGTCATCTTCAAAATAAGGGGAGTTTGAGAATTTTCTTTCCTCATAGTATACCCAGTCAATATATTCAATTATGAAATTCTGGTCAGCATCAAGAATGCGGATGAATATATCTTCAGAGTTAGACGAGTATCCATTGATTTTTTGACTTAATAAATATGCTCGTTTTAGCACATCAAGTTTTTCTGTGAATAGCTCAATTAAACGCTCATTGACGTGACTGTAAGGATTAAATAAAAAATCAAAAGGATCGGCATAATTTGTCTGTTCATTCATTTTACTCAGAATAATTTCTGTTACCTGAGCAACCACATTTTTATCTAAGTGACGATATTTGAGAAGAAAGTCGAATCTTTTTGATATTTCACTAAGTTTGCTTTCCCTATATAAGTTATAGAGTTTCTTCAAATAATCAGATGTAATTTTATCTTCAGGTAGTAAGTTGTAAAATCCAAATAACCATTCTCTCTTTGAAGCATAATCAGATTGGTTGAGCAATTCAAATGCTTTTTCAACTCCAGAAATTTCTATTAACTTTTCAATTAATGGAAATGGAAAATGATTAATTTGAAATGGGTCGCCAAGATTGAGATAATATTTCAGCACATCTAAATAAAGCTCTGAATTTTTGCAGGCGAGAAAAATGACTTCTGCTACTCTACCACTAGGAAATTCAGAAGAGTAATGATTTTTCTCTTTTGTTACAGCTTTTATCTCATGGCATTTAGCAAAGAAATCCTGATAATCCTTAAAATTGTAATTGGCAAAATATTCTTTGATTGGATTTTGCTTAAGTTGTTCATATTCTGTGTATTCTAAATTTGAGTTTTTTCTGTCAGACCAATCAGATAAAAGTATCCTAGATAGCTTATAAGTTTCATTGAAAAATTTTTCTCTTAGTTCATTATTAAATTCAACTTGATGAGACTCTAGAAAATTCAAATATTTCTGAACAATAATACAATGAGAATAATCTTGAGGATTTAAGTTATCTGTAAGAAATTCAAGCACTTCTACAGCATCCTGCTTAATAATTTCACCGACAGGAAACTTAGAATATAATTTACTATATTGATGAATTATATTGATTACTTCTTTCTGAAAAATATCAATCTGATAGAGCTGAAATATTCCCCGCCAAATTTTATTTCTCAAATCAAATAATTCCGGTATAGGTGGTGGAGAAAATTGATAGAGTATAGCCTCTTTCTTTTTCATCCGAGAAGTATCAAATTGAATATCTAGATATTTTTCAGCTACACCAAAAAATAGTTTTACAAATAATTCGTTTTTTCCTCCATTTACTTCTTCTAGTAGCTTGTCAATAACTATCGACTGAGTAATAAATTTTGTTATGTAGGAATCACGTTTAAATCCAAACACCTCAATCAGAAGGCAAAACACCTTTTGTAGTTCCTGTGGTTTTTTTGCCAAATATTCAAACAGCAAATCTATAGCCATCTGGAAATTTTGTTGGTCAAAATTACGAGATAAACTAAGTAACTCAAGAATATAATATTGTGGAATACGAATATTAGAATTAGATTGAATATCCAAACTTGAAATATCTACCGAATCCTCTTCCAACTGTGAAATTAAATTATTAGTATATATAAGAATTTCTGTCTGTTTAAAAAACAAAAAAAGTTTCATCAGTTGAATTAAACTTTTCTCATCTCCTGCCTCCTCATAAATTTTCCAAACTCTGTCTACATCTGGAGTAAGTATTTTGATAATCTTCTCACTATCAAAAGCACTTAAAACAGGATTAAGAGTATCGACAAATTTATTGTGAAATTGAGGAAAGAAATTATCTAAGAGAACGAAAAATTTCAACAATTTTTCCTTGAAAAAAGTAAGATAAAACAGATATGTAGCTAGAACTTGGTCAGATATTCTGGCAATCTCATTTTCATATATATCTACCAACTCAAATTCATATAATTTACGAACTGCTTTCCAGAAAGTTTTCCTGTCAATATTAAATGCAGTTTGAATCTTTTCCATCATTTCATCATTAGAGTAATCTACTACTTGGAAAAAGGCAACGATACCAGCTACTGCCAATAAACTTTCATCCTTAAAATCTTTAATGTCTTTTGTGATTGAAGAATAATATAAATCATAAACATCAGATACATTTTTAAGAGCTTCGACAGTTTTTTCTCCCTTTACTACTAAAGCAGTCATTATTGCCAAGCGAGGATTACCTTGAGCTATATCAACAATTATTTCTATGTATAATTGATTCTGAATTTTGCATTCTTCTTTAACAAGTTGCTCAATTTGCTTATCTGTTAATGGGTTTATTTTTAGTAGGTTGAAATTACTATTATAAGAACGTGCTACTTTTTTAATTTCCTCAACTGCATAGTCACGAACCGTAGCTATTATTTTAATTTGCTGATTTTCACGTTTATCGAGAAGAAGATTAATAAAATACTCAAAATTTTTGACCCGGTTAGCATCATCTAAAAAAATTAGATAACTTCCCTCATCTGAGAAGTAAACATGAATATCCTCAAAAAGATCGACTCCTTTATTAAAAATACATTTAACTTTGTACTCAGAATATTTCTCTAAAAATTTCCTACAACACTCTAAAACAAGTCGAGATTTACCTACTCCTGCTTTACCAAAAACTATAACTAGATTATTTTCCTCAAGTCGTTCTAATATTTCGTTTATTTCATTTTCCCGAAAGTAAAACTTTGTATCTAGAGGAGCAACAATTTTTCTTTTATTATAAGTAGTAATAAATTCATCAATATCAACTATTTGAAGAGTATTTACCTCAACTCCAAGAAAATCTTTAGCAATACCAGGATAATTTTTATAAAGATCAAAAGAAATAGAGTCAATATCAAATATATCAAGTTCAACTCCATACTTCTGACATTCTTCTTTCAGAGAATTTTATTCTTTTGTATTCAGATTAGAATTATGACATAAAATAATCTTTTCTATTTCTGTTATTGGTATTCCAGTCTTTTCTTCATCAAAACATTTGTCGAGGTCTTCCTTAAATTTTCCGCAGATATCCTCTTGCTGTGTTGTATACTCTGCCAAAATATACTTTCCATTTTCCAGAATAATTAAAGTATCTGGAGTTCCTGGTCTTGTTTTGTTCGCTCCAGTCACAGAGCCTAATGATTTAATTGACTTAACTTATTTGATTTTTTCTGAAGGTAAGTATCAACAAATTTTTGGAACTCACCACCACTTAATTCTTTTAGTTTCTTTTGAATCTGATTAATTTTTGCCATAGTAATTCTATAGAGATAAAAATAATTATTATTCCTCAACTTGAAAGTAGCGATCGCCTATCCCTATTTTAGCAGTTCAAATTTTGCTCTCTTTCCAAAAAGTAATAGCTGGAGTTCCTTTTCTGATTTTATTTAGTTCTAGGTACAGACTCTAATGATTTAATTGACTTAACCTTTTTGATTTTTTTGTGAAGGTAAGTATCAACAAATTTTTGGAACTCACCACCACTTAATTCTTTTAGTTTCTTTTGAATCTGATTAATTTTTGCCATAGTAATTCTATAGAGATAAAAATAATTATTATTCCTCAACTTGAAAGTAGCGATCGCCTATCCCTATTTTAGCAGTTCAAATTTTGCTCTCTTTCCAAAAAGTAATAGCTGGAGTTCCTTTTCTGATTTTATTTAGTTCTAGGTACAGACTCTAATGATTTAATTGACTTAACCTTTTTGATTTTTTTGTGAAGGTAAGTATCAACAAATTTTGGCAAAGCAGCATCACTTTATTTTTGTAGTTTACTTTACATCTGATTAATTTTTTCCATAGTAATTCTATAGAGATAAAAATAATATAGCAATCCTATTTTATTTGTGTATAAAAGTCTTACCGCTTTTAGGGAACAGGAAAGAGTTTAAGTTTTTTTATCTACTTTTTGGTTACCAAAATATTCTGGTTGAAAGCCTCCCCTTTTAAGGGGATAATAAATAAAAATTTTCTTGTTCGTTAATTCTCTTCTTTTCAAGGAGAGGTAATTCGCACATTCTAAATTCTTAATTCTTGAACCGCAACCTATTTAGGATAGCTATATATTTTTATTCAACTTGAAAATAGGGATAGGTATCGCTACTTTATATCAAATCCGTTTAATTAGGTATAAAAAAATTTTCATCTACGGTTCCCGAAAAATCAGCAAAAGTGTAAATCTTTCTAAATTCTCTTCCCTCCTGTAGGGGTGATTCGCGAATCACCCCTACCTGACTCCTAGATTAACCATCTAATTATAGCGATGCTACGATTTGATATTAGCAATTAAAATTTTGCTCTCTCCACGCAAAAATAAACTTCAAACAATCAAAAAAACTAGGAATAATTGAATCAATCAAACATTCCTAGTTCCTGATTTTTATTCAGTTTAGATATAGTCAGGAAAGAATTGGTTATAGCACTTTGAAAAAAGAATGATACAAAAAGCTACCTCTGAGCCAAATATTCTGAAAAATAGGTTATCTAATACATTTAAGATAAATATAGAGATAGCTATCTTAAATCCCCTTTTTTTTCAAAATTTCTTCTTTCTCTCCTAAATAACTGAAGCATTTTCCCTTCTTCCTTCTTCCTTCTTTCTTCTTCCTTTGAGTATTAAGTTTCAGAAGGAGAAGATTGATTAAGTAATGGAGTCAGATAAGCAACCAAAACGCCAATAAGAAAACCTGCAACATTACGAGTTAATGGCAACCAATCTGAAGTTCTCGATACTACCGGACCAATTCCGAAAGCAATAAACAAAATTCCCCACAATGGAGAAAATATTAACGCCCACTGCCAAGAAAAGGCTTCGCCTGGTTTACGAGGTTGAGCAGCAAAGCCACAAATTACTCCACCAATAACTGATGTAACTAAAGTTAAAATCCACTGCTCCCGTGGTAAACCTGGTACAACGTTACAACCACCTTGACGTAAACAAGTTTTGATTGATTCTAATGATTGAATAATTGATTGGTCTTCACCTTGGTCTCGCACAAAAAATTGATTACCGTAGCGAGTTTGCAACTCTACCCAGAATGTCCGGGGAAGAAATTCATAAAGAGCGCGACCCACATTAAAGTTAAGAATATTACCACCACGAGCGTCAGCTACTAACAAGACACTTTTATTATCAAGTCCCCAAAAATCTTTAACTGCTCTACCAGGAGTACGGTCAAATTGAGTTAAAACTCTGAGTTTCCAGCCAGTCTCTGTTTCAAATTGCTCTAAGTCTTTGGCTAGTAAGTTTTCCTGAATGTCGGTTAAGGATTTCGCTAGGTCAATTATTGGTGTTTGCTCTTCAGGTAGTAAATCTGGATTATCGTAGGCTTGAGCAACTGTTGGAGTTAGAGCAAAAGTGGATAATGCGAGGAAGATTGCTGTAATTGATACAAAAAGTTTTTTTGAAAAATTTTTTATCATTGTATGTTTAGTTTCAATCTAAAAGGTGGCCAATAAATGCTTGTATTAAAAAAGAAAGCAAAAAATCTCATATTTCTTTACATTTATTTACTTTAACTCACAATTCAACAAAGTGTGAAGTTAATCTTAATATTTTTGAGACTTTTGACTTGGCTATATCGTCTTTTGTTAATACAAAATAGCCATTAATGATGTATAGAGGATAACAATTGTTTGTTTTTTCTGGCCAACCAAAAGTGAGGGAGTTGAGAGTAGCGGGACTTTAGTGAAAAAGTCTTTTTTAAGGAGTAGGGGAGCGGGGGAGTAGGGGAGTAGGGGAGTAATTTTTGGGGTACTCTCTTGACCAAAATGCAAAAAGTTAGCATTTTGCAATCCTAGAGACCGAAAAGTTGGGACTTTTTTCGACTTAAAAAAGCATTTTTCCTTATCTGTAAGGACTTTGAGACTTAATCAGCAAATCCTAAATAGTAGGGGTGGATTATAATTAAAATTAAATTTCTGAATATTGCCTAAAATATGATAATTTTGTCTGTTAAAGTGTAACTTCAAAAATGAAAATTCCCTATAAACACTATATATGCAAGGCAAAAACTATAGCGCTACACTATATATAGATTTTAATGACTAAAAAATCCATAATCATCTTAACTGCCTAATTTAACCAACTTGCTGTAAGAGCAACTGCTAAAGCATCAGCCGCGTCGTCCGGTTTAGGAATTTCATCCAAACTTAATTCTCTAGCTACTGCTTGTTGCACATCAGATTTATCTGCATTCCCATAACCTGTTATTGCTTGCTTAATTTGTGGGGGTGTAAACTCAATTAGTGGAATTCCATGTTGTGCTAATACTAATACTAAAATTCCTCTAGCTTGGGCAACTAAAATTGTATTACCCATGCGATAAAAGAATAACTTTTCTGTAGCGGCTAAATCTGGTTTAAAGTTATTTATTATTGTGTGTAAATCTTCATATATTGTTATGAGGCGTTGCCCCATTTCTTGTTTTTTTGTGGTTTTAATTACCCCAAAATCAACCATAGAAGTAGAATCTATTTTCTCTGTTTTTGAATTATAAACACACTTAATCACTCCAAACCCTAATACTGCTAAACCCGGATCTAATCCGAGAATTAATTTTTCCATTTTTAGACTTTTGATTCTTATGGTATAGCGCTACGGGCTAGGGAATAGGGAATAGGCAATAGTAAACTGTCAAAATATTTCAGGATTTAGAAATGCCCTAATCTTTGCTTCGACTGCTATAAATCAGGATACTCTTAAGCTTGAATTCCCATTCCTTTAATAATTACATAATTGAGAGTATAACTAATTTTTTTTATTTAGTATCAATAATTTATTAATCTATCAATTTTGAAAATGCAATACAGTCATTGTGACTAATACTGTCACAAATAAAAGTGCTATTTTTTGTTCAAAAGTTCCTCCCATTGCCAAAGCTTCTATAAAAGTAGACCTCAGAATAATTCCAACAATAATAGCTGTGCTAAACAAAAATCTCAAAAATTTTTCCATGAATAAATTATTTGAGATTCTTGTTCGTCTCTGAATAAATTTATTTTGGCTAATAAGTTTATATTCTCTAGTTATATTATCTGCGGTTAAACACTTATAATTAAGATAGTAGGGGAGTAGGGGAGTAGGGGAGAAATTAAAATATATTTTCTCGATCGCCAAATATTTTATTTATACCATTACATCCGGACATGATATTACATGATATTAATATTTCATTTTGGTTAATTTATAGTTGACGCTTCTTTAATCTTCCACTTTTCAATAAGCTGTTAAAATTATGTTGTTAATATAGCATCAATAAAATCTTTCCCGGAGTGCCATAAAGTTTGAATTAACAAGGTAGATAACTGCTCGTGATTTTCTTTATCGGCAATCTTTAAATACGATTCAGCATCAACTAAACTACCAGTTAGTTTTAAATTAGTTTCTAATTTTTTCCAAGACTTTAAAAACTCTGCTTTCTCTTTAAGTAGTTACTTCAAAACTCAAAAAAAAGTAAATTTGTCAGAATTCAATTAAAGACCTCCAGCTTAGTATGGATAGATTAATCGCTAATGGAAAAGGAAACAGAAAATAATTAGGGCTTGCTGAAAAAGTCTTATGAGTTAGGGTAGGAGTCAGGAGGAATTAGGAGTCAGGAGGAATAGAGAATTTATACCAATTCTCAGGCATTAACACTATACTTGAATAACACTTCAGTTATTAAGTAATTACCTTACTTTAATTACTTTTTTGTTAGTTTGAGAACTCTTTTGCATTAATTATTCTTGTTTTTACCGAAAATTAAAGGTATAAATCATTCTATCTCAAGAGAACAAAAATTCCTTTCTATCAATCCTTCTATTACAGAAGAGGTAATTATTAATTATTAATTATTAATTATTAATTATTGAATACTCCCCTACTCCCGTACTTCAATCAAATGTAGAAAAGTTTTTGATAAATGGTATTAGAGGAGGTAGGAAGAAGAATTATCCCTTTATTTTTCTGCCTCGCGTCAACCCAAAATCCTAACTTTTTGCAGCTTTTTATAACAAAAAAATCGTACTTTTTTCCGACCTAAAAATTATGAAATATTTATCTATAAAGCCTTTTATATTTAATCGGCAAACTCTAATTATATATAGTTATTTAACTTTAGATTGAGACAAAGCTTTCTTTGAGGGAGTTTCAGATGAAAAAACGTCTTGTTTTTAAGTTCAACTACTGTATATATAACCCTTATGGTATTTTTTTCCGTGATTAATTTTTTTCATTTAGTCGTCAGAAATACTGACTTAGACTTATACGTTCTGAAATATGGGAAAAAATAGGTATCTATGTTGAAAAATACTCCCCAGACTTCTCACTCTTCCTCTTAATAATTGCCGTACTATAAAATTTAAGGTAGTGCGTCAAGGAAGTGTGGGAAGTGTCGGAAAACCTCCGAAAGTAGGAGGAATAATTGTAGCTGCATCTTTTTTTGCAACTCTGCCAGCCGTCCTAACTTTTTAGTCTTAAAGACTGAAAAATTTGCACTTTTTTTTGCTCCAAAAATGCGCTTAACCTTTATATATCAGTCCTTTAAAATTATATTCCCCAGCCATACTTACTTATCCCACACTTTGCTGATGCACTAGCCAATTTAATATTCTTGATTATCTGAATTATCTGAAAATTTACTGATATTTTCATCAAATCAGGAGAAGCAATGATACAAGTTTTTCATAATTGTTAAATAGTCAATTTTTTATGAAAAACCTGCTGTTATCAACCTGCCTCTCCCTGAAAAATTCAACTGCAATTAATAAAGATTAATTCTTGAATTATTCTTCTGCTTCTGCCAATCCAAAGACCCGATTAAATACCTTTTTCACCTTATCTCCAGAGTCAATACTTTCCAAAGGATCTTTTCGTAGTCGATGTCGTAAACACATAGTAATAACACGACCAATATCTTCAATAGTTACTTCCTTATTACCCTCAAAAGCAGCTAAAGCTTTAGCAGCACGATTAGTAACAATATCTCCCCTTAAACCATCTACATCTAACTCAGAACAAACTTGAGAAATTTTCACTCTTAAATCATGGTCAACTTCCACTAATTTCAGGTTTTGTTGAGCATCTACAAGCTTATTTTGTAATTCTTCCTGTTGTGATTTGTACTTTTCTAAAAATGTTTGAGGATTTTGGTCAAAAGCTGAACGTTGTTCAACAATTTCAACTCGTAATAAAGGATCTTTTACAGTTCTGATTTCGGCGTGCATACCAAATCTATCCAGTAACTGAGGTCGTAATTCCCCTTCCTCTGGATTTCCCGAACCTACAAGTACAAAACGAGCAGGATGGCGTATAGAAATACCTTCTCTTTCCACAGTATTCCAACCACTTGCTGCCGAGTCGAGCAAAACATCAACTAAGTGGTCATCTAAAAGATTCACCTCATCAACATATAAAAGACCACGGTTAGCCTTTGCTAATAGCCCTGGTTCAAAGGCTTTAACCCCTTCAGATAAGGCTTTTTCAATATCAATAGTACCACATACCCGATCCTCTGTAGCCCCCAATGGCAAGTCCACCATCTGGACTTTTATCTTGACAATCGGAATTTGCTGCTCCTGTGCTAATCTATCTCGCACAGAATCACTCATCAAATCTGGGTCATAAGGGTGGCTATTAAAAGGATCGTCAACAACAATTTCAATTTCTGGGAGTAGATCGGTCAAGGCGCGGATGGTAGTAGATTTACCTGTACCCCGATCGCCCATGATCATTACACCCCCTATTTTGGGGTCAATTACATTTAATAGTAAGGCCAGTTTCATTTCTTCCTGGCCGACAATCGCAGTGAAAGGAAAAACAGCCCGACCTCTTTGAACGGCTGGTTTAACAGATGTATTTACCGTATTATTGGCTTGAACGGTTGGACTCACAGTAGACTCTAAATTCTAATTACTAATTTTTATTGTGGCACATTGACGGACAATTATAGTTCATAAAAATATGGTCAAATATGACATATCCTTAATTTTGCAGGTATTACTCTGACTGGGTAAACTACACACCCTCTATCCCATTGTCAAAGACATTTGGGACTACTTTTTCTTTTCCTCTTTAGATTTGATTATCTCCCTGATTCAATTTCTACTTGGTCATAATACAGAGGCTTGGACATAGGTTCTTATGTATCTAGAGGTAGCGTGTCAGTCCTGGAATTTCACCCTATTGAACTCAGATCGTTGACTCTTGAGGCTATTTAATTTTCTATGATCACAGACATTGTTAGGTTATGTCAATAGTCGCCCAAATTCCTGGAGACCATATGACTATATTTAACTACATAAGACTATATTTGTGATTTGTGTTAAATGTTTATGATACCAATTCACTTTAAAGATTTTACAAATAGTTTAAAACTGTCGATGTGAAATAATTTCCTGAAATTATTGTATTGTCAAAGTTTCGAGTCTATAGAACTCCTGAACGGATATATCTAAAAGTAGAGGAGGTGATGGGGAGTGGAGGTGATGGGGTATATTAGATATCTCCCACTCATCCAATCATCCAATCAATTATTACCCATTTTTTATCAATTGCTTCTCCTGACTACCTATTTTCTGGAGATATGCTTAGGGGTCCTATAAAATCATAATGCATGACTTTTGACTTTGGAATTTTAACTTCCGTGAAACGGTATTACTTCATCTGAATTTAAGTAGCAAATCCAAAAATGAGCTAAAATAATAAGGTTATCTTGGAATATTTTTGGAAAAATAAATTTCCGATTTTCAACCCTCCAACTTCAGCCGGAGGTACTGATAACTTAATAAGTGATAACTGATAACTGAAATGACAAGCCAAACTCCTACTCCAGTAATTGTCAGTGGTGCAGCAGGTAAGATGGGTCGTGAAGTAATAAAAGCTGTAGCAAATGCTAGTGACATGACTCTTTTGGGTGCAATAGAGCGACAACCAGAATATATAGGTCAAGACATTGGTGAGGTAGCTGGTTGTGGCTCCCTAGAAGTACCTGTTCTTAATGATTTACAGGGAATGTTAGTCATGGCAGCTCAAGAGAAACAACCAGCAGTAATGGTTGATTTTACTCACCCAGATAGTGTTTATGAAAATGTTCGTTCTGCTATTGCCTATGGTGTTAGACCTGTGGTAGGAACTACAGGTCTTAGTCCAGAGCAAATTCAGGATTTGGCCGAATTTGCAGAAAAAGCCAGTATTGGTGCATTAATAATTCCTAACTTCTCTATTGGTATGGTTTTGCTCCAACAAGCAGCGATCGCCGCTTCCCAGCATTTCGATCATGTAGAGATTATCGAATTACACCACAATCAAAAAGCTGATGCTCCTAGTGGTACTGCAATTAAAACTGCAGAAATGTTATCAGAATTGGGAAAAACCTATAATGTACCCAATGTGGAAGAAACAGAAAAAATAGAAGGAGCTAGAGGTTGTTTAGCAGATGAAGGAATTCGTATTCATAGTGTACGTTTACCAGGGTTAATAGCTCATCAAGAAGTAATATTTGGTGGGCCTGGTCAAATTTACACCTTACGACACGATACAACAGACAGGTCTTGCTATATGCCCGGAGTTTTGTTAGCTATTCGTAAAGTCCAATCTTTAACCAAACTTATCTATGGTTTGGAGAAGATACTTTAGATTTAACACCTTGGAAAAACCTAGCCAATCCTAGACATTTTTAGGAATTGTCTATCAAAGGTTGCAGATTAATTCTTAACTGACTACCTTGGCAGGTCACGGCCACAAAGATAATTTGGTCTTAAGCGTTCCCTTTTCAGTGCCTGGTCAATTTTTTTTCATCCTCACTATTCTCTTATAATGAGCAAAAAATAAGGTCTCAAGCCTCCCCTTTTAAGAGGATGAAAAAAACGCGCCTAGTATTTCAATCCCAATGCCTCAACCAGAGGTAGTGAATAAATGATAACTGATAACTAGAAATGACTATCTTCCAGCACCTTCGGCCTAGTTTTGTCATCCTGCCCATGAGCTTGGTTGTCACTGCCATGCCCCTCCAAGCTCAACGTCTACCTCTACCCAAAAACTTAATTTCCCTCCTCTCCCCTGAAGGCCAAATCCTGCTCCAGAAAAGCGAAGCCCAGGCATACTACATTCCTTTGATGAGTCAGTTTGTTTCCCAGAAAAACGCTGCATTTTGTGGTGTTGCGAGTGTGGTTATGGTACTCAATGCCCTGGAAGTTCCTGTCCAAGTTACCTCACCCTGGCCACAAAGCTATTTCACTCAGGATAATATTTTTAATGAGAAAACTGAGAAAGTTATCCCACGTTATCTTATTGCTAGGCAGGGGATGACCCTGGCAGAACTATCTTACCTAATTGCTACATATCCAGTTCAAGTGGAAACTTTATATGGTGGCGACATTAGTATACAGCAATTTCGACAGATAATTCGTGATAATTTAGAGAATAGTAACAACTTTGTACTAATTAACTATCTGCGCCGGACGATTGGCCAAGAAAGAGGAGGTCACATTTCCCCCATTGCTGCTTATAATGAGGAAAGTGACCAATTTTTGGTTCTGGATGTATCCCGCTACAAATATCCTCCAGTTTGGGTGAATACAAAGACTCTGTGGGAATCAACAAATACAATAGATCCAGTGTCTAAAAAGACACGAGGTGTTGTCTTGATTTCTCGACCCTCTGAGACCTAATTTTCCAATCAAGAAGAACTACTTCGTCTACTTCGTCTACTCTGGCGAGAACGGGTTGAAATATCGTACTCTAGGACTGCACCTATTCCAAACAGAATCGCAGTAAATACAAAGAATACCTCTAATAAAGCTCCACTTTCATAATCTCCTTCAAGATAAGTATCTGCCCATTTAAAATACATATCAGCAATATATAGTGAAAATGTAGCAGCGGCAATCATACGCCAGGACTGAGAAAAACGCCCCCCCCAAAATGCCAGAAGTAAAGCTGTAGCAATGATTAGTAAAAATACATCAGCAATAATATAAAATAAATTCACAAAATAGGCAAAAGGTTCTAACTTCTCGTCTATAGCAATAACCCAAGATGGAGCCAAATTAGCCGATACCTCTTCTATTTCTTCTATATCTACTTCTGCCAAAGCTGTAGCATCTGGGCTAAACAATAGGCCAAAAATTGAAGGGTCAGCCACCCAAATAGCCAAAGCAATTCCAGCAACTGCTACTCCAGCCAAAACTCCCCACTGCCAAAATTCTAGATTTAGTCGCTTGGAAGTTACAGCTAAAGTCATACCCCAACCTAAGAATATGTAGGAAACAACATAGAAAATGTCTGCCATTGACACATCAGGATCTAGTTCCCAAAGTAGTTCCCAGCAACCAAACACAACACCAGCAATAAAGTAAAATAATAATCCTAAACCAATACCCATCCAAACATTACGACCACTAACCATTTGAGGACTTTGCCAGTTTCTTAAGCAAACTATGGAGGCTAGTAAGTAAGCTCCTAGTTCAAATATATAAGTCCCAACAGAGTACCACTCCGGTAATTCTTCCCCTGGTAGAGGCACACTAAATAGTAGGAAAAATAATAGGGCTACTACACCCCAGACAAGACCTGTAATTACAATAGTCTGGGCTGAAAATAAGGACTTAGTAAGGGTAGATGATTTTTCTGAAGTGCTGCTCATAGGAATATTCTCATCAAGCTTTACTTTTAATAAACATTTTATCCCCATTGCTCAACACTTTCAGTTCTCTTTTCAAATTTATCAATGGTATTTTAAGAAGGGAAAAATAGATTGATAAAGTCAAAAAATAGTGCTAGCTTCAGGGTTTTATTGGCCAGGAAATTGATACTTTTTGATTGAGATTATTAATTAATATCAATGTCGATCAATATTATCTATACTAATCACAATAAACATTGATTGACTATACTATTTTAAATGCCGTTTAAACATAGTTAAATACAATTTAAGAGCAAACTTATTATCTAGCAACATTTTATTTGAGATAAACCAAGATAAATCTTTTGCTTCTATCAAGAAGTAATACTTCTATTAGGAAGCTGTTGAAATTACTTGATTGCCCATCTTTTACCTTCAGGAAATTGATTCAGCCAAGCCATAAACTGAGTTCTCTCTGAACTAGCCATAGGTTCTATGATTTCGTCAATACCTTCAGCAAAATTGGAATTACCAAAATATTCTTCTCCTAAACGATGGACTTCTTGTAATAAAGTATAAAGATGAACCTCTCGCCAGGAAGGTAGTTGTAATTTTTTTACAGGATCGACAGTTAATAAAGCATTAATTGCATCAGGGGAATCTGTATTAGGAAAGCTTCTTTGCTTAAGGACTTTGGTAAAATCCTTATAAAAGGACTTTGCCTGTCTATTACCTAATAAATCTTCTACATCAAAGTAAACTGCTTGTACCAGCAACAAACAACCTTGAATACAAGCAGCAGGAACAGTTTCTTCTTCTTTTGAGTCCTCACTGCTAAGTTGATCCAAGCGGATTTTACCCCAAACACTATATCGCTCAGGTTCCTCTAGTAAAACACAAGCTTTACCATGATTATCTGTTAAATCTCGCCAGAAAGACCTTGCTTCTTCTGCTTGCTCTGCCTTAAATACATTGATTAAGCGAAAAGTTTGTCCTTGATAATTAAGAATAGGGATTTGTTGATCCCGCTTTGGGTGTGGAATACTTGTAATTTCAACATCTTGCCTTTTCAGAATAAACATGACACTTTAATTAGACTCCCATCATCACCTGGGGTACTTTTGGTGTAATTGTAATCCCTCTAGCATAGATTTATTTTAAATATGGGATGATTTTCAATAAAACTATAGGCATTTTGGGAAACACATTTTAAAGCTAGTTATAGATTTACTTTGTCTTAACTGTTGACTAAATTCCATAGTAGAGTATATGAGCTTGTTGAAACTCGCCACTTGATAATATATAGTAATTTCGACTTTGTTTATAGAGCTACTATCACTAATTATAGACTTACTATTACCTATAATTACTGTGACATACTCCTACACTAAGCCGATCCTATAGTGTGGGCTTTTCGTTTCCCAGTCCCGGTATCCCGTCGGACACGCCCACTATCTCAGAAAAGAATGTCCTTACCTCCCTATGTTTTATATTTGTTGCTGTCAATAACGGTTTGCCCCACGATACTCATTTGATTAAAATTCCTTCTATTTTCACCTTTTCACAAAATCCTAATACCTTATTTTAGGTCACACAACTACAACTCTTGTGAAAATTATTACGTTTGAGGTATAGAATTAAGTTTGCTAGTATTAGATTTAGAAGTTAATCTCTAAATCTATGGCCAGGAAAAAATTATATCAAGTCCAGTGTCATAATTTTCAAAATTTGGGCATTTTTACAATTTTTCTATTTTTTTGTCATTTCAACTGATAATTATCTTTAGACTAAATTAATCTAATCTAAATGATTGAGTTGCCTATTTAGAGATTATCTAACTATAATAGCTAGAGATACTATTAACTCAATAATAATTGGGTGCGTAACTCAGTTGGATAGAGTAGCGACCTTCTAAGTCGCGAGTCGCAGGTTCGAGTCCTGCCGCACCCGTAGATCAGGAGTCGTAGGAGCGAACGGCCGTTCGCCCCTACAGGAGTCAGGAGTTACTTCAGAATTGTTCTTGTACTAACTAACGGTCAACTGGTAACTGGCAACAGATATCAGTGCGAATCGTTTGGCCTTTTACATCCTCCCTACGCTGTCTCGTAAGAGCAGCGTAGGGTTCCCATCCATCAATAAAACAGACTAAGCTGAATAAATTTTTAGAGATTTGATATTTTGCCCAAATAATCTAACTCAATCCTTCAATCACGGGATGGAAATAAAAGGCTAATCCTAAAACAGCGTAAGCTGCTAATAATAAAGCTCCTTCCAACCAATCAGAACGACCATCAGAACTTACAGAATTAGCAATTAATACTGCTACTACTACTGCTACTAATTCAAAAGGATTAAAATTCAAATCCATTGGTTGACCTAGTAATAAACCAGCCAGAATTAATACAGGCGCCACAAATAAGGCAATTTGTAAACTAGAACCTACTGCCACTGAAACAGATAAATCCATTTTATTTTTCATAGCAACAGTTACTGCCGTAGCGTGTTCAGCAGCATTACCAATAATTGGTACTACAATTACACCAGTAAATAAAGAAGTTAATCCTAAAGTAGTAGTAGCTTCTTCTAAAGAATCAACCAATAATTCTGATTCAAATGCTACTGCTAAAGTTGCGACTAATAAAACTAAAACCCACAGTAACAAATTAGGTTTATGTTCGGTATTTTCTTCAGATTCACTATCAGAATTTAATTCTCCAGATTCATTTTCGGCCACACCAACTTCATATAAGTAAGAGTGAGTTTTCATGGAAAATAATAAGGTGAGTATATAAACAGAAATTAACACTATTGCTACTGCACCAGACAAATTTTGCATTGTATTTTCACTAATACCATCGGAAGTGGCATTTACTGCAGTTGGTACTAAGATAGCAATTACAGCTAAGTTCATTGCTGAAGCGTTTAAACGAGCTACTACAGACTGAAATTTTTGTTCTTTGAAACGTAGCCCACCTAAGAACATTGATAAACCCATTACTAGCAATAAGTTACCAATTATAGAACCAGTAATACTTGCTTTAACGACACTTATTAATCCAGCATTTAAAGCAATAATACCAATAATTAATTCTGTAGCATTGCCAAATGTAGCATTCAACAAACCACCTAAATTAGGACCTAAAACAACAGCAATTTCTTCAGTGGCAGTACCCATCCAACCTGCTAGGGGAATAATTGCAATAGCAGATGTAATAAAGATAGCTGATGAACCCCATTCCATAAAATTAGCTGCTATTGAAATAGGAATAAATACTAAGAAAATAGAAATGATTGTTTGTGTGTTTAGCATGAGTAAAAATTTCAAGTTCAGTAAATCAGAAGTTAGGCAAAAATAAATAGGGTTGGCTGAAAAATTATTTTGCGGATGGGTATAATTCAGGATTAAGAGGTCACGAGTTAGAAATCAGGAAGAATATGAAAAAAACAAGCAAGTAAGCAAGAGGTAGAAAAAAGATCGGATTTTTTCCATGGGAAGTCTGTTAGAAGTATAAGGTTATTTACACAAAAAAAGGCGATAATCTTGCACTTTTTTCATAAACAAAAAGCTGAATTTCCCAGGGAATGTTTTTGGGCTTATTTAGATCGCCCTAACTCAATAAATATAATACCAGGCATGATAAATATTTCCTACAAATATTTGAGCTACTTCTAGTAATCAGTTTTAGGGGTAAACTGCGTTTTGCCCTTTTAAGCATTTATTGTGGTGAGACTCAAATTTTACTTAAAGAAACATTTCATATAAAATAATTAAATTACTCTAACTATTTGTAAGATTCTTGTTTAAAGCTTAGTAAAATTCAATTTACTCGTAAACTTAAGCCTAATTGTTAAAAGAGTATATACTTTTTACACTTAAACACTCTTTTTTTCTCCCATAAAGTTAGAAATTCAAAAATTCTATATAGGAATAGGAATTTTGACTTAGTTCCCTTTCGTTGCAGATACCCCCATCAGACTTTATTACCTAGAAAATTCAGAGGTCAACTTTTAGCAAATCAGAAATTAAAATCTCATTCATCTCTATTGCTACATACGCAATAGTAATTTTGACTCAGTTCCCTTTCGTTGCAGATATCCCCATCAGACTTTATTACCTAGAAAATTCAGAGGTCAACTTTTAGCAAATCAGAAATTAAAATCTCATTCATCTCTATTGC
>NZ_JBNHEQ010000322.1:1905-26279 GCF_050016015.1 Dapis hubbardiae BLCC-M172 | reverse complement strand
CTACTCCCCTACTCTCAATCTATAATTTTAAATAGATCCCTTCAGGGGTTCTATAGCGCAAATTATAGAGAGTGTCTTTTGCTTTGCAAAATGTTTGTGTAGCATTAGCAAAATAGCTCTATCTGTTGATTTATTCTACTTAGTATTAGGTATTGTGGCAGGGAAAACGCCCCTACTAGATATGCAGGGCCGTTTCATTCTTGCTTAAGGCTCCAGCTCCAGTGGAGCAGGGGAGAATTTTCCACGCTTTACCCACAGGGCATCCCCAATATTCATCAATTATTCTTAAAGGTTAAAAATACGAATAGTTTTTATTTGAGGCCATTGAACCAGATATTTAGACAGAGTTTAACTAGCTATTAGCTTTTCCTTAGGTCATGCGGAGCTTGCCAGCATTTAGCAGGAGCGCTAAAATCCGAGGGTTTAAGTCCCCCACAAGAGGAGAGAAAAATTGCTGGTGCGCTTTGCGTGGGGGTTATAAGACGCGGAGCGGCAACTCTAGAGTATCCCCCATTATACACAGTGAAAAGCTAATAGCTGACTGCTGAGTGCTGAGTGCTACTTCAATGACACTCCGAAGCTGAAAAATCGGCACTGATATGGCTAATTTCTCTATTTTCTGCTCCTAAACATCTCCCGTTCTCCTTAAATTGTTAACTCACGATATGAATGAAACGGCCCTACCTACTAGATATGGGGGTTATGCGTAAGTCCTGTTAATATTTGTTTTCATTGATAACACAGAATTGTTGTATAATGGAATACTAATCCATCAGGAAACTGAAACTCAAAATCTTAAAATTCTATGAAAGCATCTCCTAAAATCTACCCTCATCAAAACCCAGAAACAAACCAACATATTCTCAACCCTAACGGTGCAGAAATCATTCTTGGTGCAGTATCTTCCGATTCTTTAGTTGTACCACTCAAACCCAGTACAACCACAATGTTCGGACCTCGTGGCGCTTGCCTCATCTCCGAAACAGGTCCTTTATGGGTATCAGATACCGGACATCATCGGTTATTGGGATGGCGACAACGCCCTGAAACTGAGGCACAACCAGCAGACTGGGTTATCGGACAACCAGACTTTTCTCAAGAGGGGCAAAACGCCAACGGTCAAACAACAGCAGCAACTGTTAGTGTTCCCACTGGTATTTGTGCTTATGGGGAAGGGTTGGCGGTGGCAGATGCTTGGAATCATCGGGTGTTAATTTGGAAACAACTACCAGAAGATAATAATGTTCCTGCGGATATCGTTTTAGGTCAAGCAGATTTTTCTGGAAATGAACCCAACCGAGGCAACTCGGAAACTGCTGCTGACCGAATGCACTGGCCTTATGGTGTTATCTGTCATCAAGGTAAACTATGGGTTGCAGATACGGGCAACCGTCGGGTGTTGATGTGGGAGCAGTTACCAGAGATTAATGGGCAACCTGCTGATCTGGTTTTGGGGCAAGCTAATATGAGTTGTCGTGATGAAAATGGTGGGGGTGAGGCAACGGCAGCGAGTATGCGTTGGCCTCATGCAATTACTTTTTGGGGCGAACGTTTGGTTATTACTGATGCTGGCAATAACCGGGTGATGATTTGGGATGGTATCCCCACTGAGAATAATCAACCTTGTGCTGTGGTTGTTGGTCAATCTCAATTTGATACAGTACAGTTAAATCAAGGGGTTTATTTTCCTTCTGCTGTTAGTCTGAGTATGCCTTATGGTGTCACTGCGGTTGGTGAATGCTTGATTGTTGCTGATACAGCCAATTCTCGGTTATTAGGTTGGCAGGATGTTGCGGAAATGGGAACTCCAGCGGTAGCATTGACTGGTCAACCTGATTTTAAAAGTAAGGGTGAAAATGCTTTGAGTTTATATCCGACTAGGCAAAGTTTGTGTTGGCCGTATGGAATATCTGTTTGTGGCAACACTGCTGTTATTGCTGACTCTGGAAATAATCGGGTCTTGTTGTGGTCTTTGATTAATTGATAATGGATAATTACCTGTGGTTGAAATCTTAACGGAATTGCAGATAAAAAAATCTCCTAGTGGATATGACAAAGAAACCGGGTTTGTATTAGATATCTCATAATACTAACATCTGCTCACACAAACCCGGTTTCTGTAACTTTCAAATAATTTTTAACTTTTTCTTTTAACTTTTGACTTCTGACTTCTGACTTTTGACTTCCAATGTCAACTCGGTAAAGAATAGATTAACTTAGATATCGAAATATGTCGATGAGAGTTAACAATGATCCAACAGCCTAAACCTCAATATTCTCTAGCCTGGATTGGTAAAATTGCAGAAGTCCCTAAACTAGAGTGGGATGCTCTGGCCCAACCATTAAAAACACCCTTCCTAGAATGGGACTGGCTCCACAATATGGAAAAATCTGGTAGTGTAGGTGGTAGAAGTGGATGGCTACCGCAACATTTAACGGTATGGCGAGACAGGCAACTAATAGCAGCAGCACCACTATATGTCAAGGGGCACAGTCAAGGTGAATTTGTTTTTGACCATCAATGGGCCGAAGTTGCCTATCGCATAGGTATTGAATATTACCCGAAATTATTAGGAATGTCGCCTTTTACTCCTGCTGAGGGGTATAGATTTTTGATTGCTCCTGGGGAAGATGAGGATGAGATAACGGCTATGATGGTCAGTGAGATTGACCATTTTTGCGATCGCCACGGTATTTCTGGATGTCATTTTCTCTATGTCGATCCAGAATGGCACCCCATTATCAAACGTAATGGTTTTACCAATTGGCTCCATCATAGTTACATTTGGCAAAATCAAGGTTATCAAACTTTTGACGACTACCTAAAGGTATTTAATGCTAACCAACGTCGTAATATTAAGCGGGAACGTAAAGCAGTAGGAAAAGCAGGTTTACAAATGCAGACTCTCACCGGAGATGAGATACCAAAAGCGCTGTTTTCTAAGATGTATACTTTTTACGAGAGTACCTGCGATAAATTCGGTTGGTGGGGAAGTAAATATTTGACGAAGCGATTTTTTGAACAGTTACATCACGACTTTCGCCATCGAGTATTATTTGTCGCTGGTTATAGTGAAGAAGACGATCGCTTTCCAGTAGGAATGTCATTTTGTATTACTAAAGGCGATCGCCTTTACGGACGTTACTGGGGTAGTAATTATGAAATAGACTGTTTACATTTTGATGCTTGTTATTATGCACCGATACAATGGGCGATAGAAAATGGTATTAATACTTTCGATCCTGGTGCTGGAGGGCGACATAAAAAACGCCGTGGTTTTCCTGCCACACCTAACCATAGTATGCACAGATTTTATCATAATCGTTTGTCAAAAATATTTTTATCTTACATTGGGCAAGTGAATGAAATGGAACAGCTAGAAATGGATAGAATTAATGAAGATTTACCTTTTAGTCAGGGAGTAGGGAGTAGGGAATAGGGAGTAGGGAGTCGGGGAGTGGGGGAGTCGGGGAGTGGGGGAGTCGGGGAGAAGTCAACAAATGAATCAGATTAAAAAAATGATAACCTTTTAGGTCCCTTGCATGGAACTTGCCTACTTTTTTGTACTATTTTACAGTTTTTTTTCATTCTTGATTAGCTATTTGACTTATAGGAAATTTCAAAAAAATTATATTGAAATTATTCCCCCTAATATCATGTCCGGTTGAATAGTTATAATTAAAGTTTGTAGTAAAGCTTTAGCCCATCTATAAGTTCGGGCTAGAGCTTTACTACGAACAAAAACTTTTTTATCACTGATTATCCGGACATGATATAATATAAAATACGGATAATTACTATATCCAAGTCATTGCGACTGGAACGGAGTGGAAGGTTTGCGCAGCATTCCGGAACGGATAGCAATCTCTTATGTGCGCGGAGATTCCTTCCTATCGTCGTAATGACGACTATTCAACCGGATTCTATATAACCCACCCTACAAAACTTAAATTTCATAAACTAAATTTCCTGCGACATAAGTAGCCTTAACTGCCCGTTCATCCCCTAATATCATTAGAGTAAATAACTCATCAACAATATCAGTTAATGAATCATAATTATTGCCACCATTCCGCAACTTTAATAATGGAGTTACCCTTGTATCTAGAACAACTAAATCTGCTTCTTTTCCTACGGCAAAATTACCAACTTTATCATCCAGAGATAGAGATATTGCTCCTCCTAAAGTAGCTAGATAAAAAGCTTTCAAAGATGATAAAATTTGTCCCTGTAGTTGAGAAATCTTATAAGCATCATTCATCGTTTTAAACATGGAAAAGCTAGTACCACCTCCCACATCTGTACCTAAACCAACTTTGACTGGATTATTTTCAGATTTTGGTCTGTTTAGAGAGAATAAACCACTACCTAAAAATAGATTTGAGGTGGGGCAAAATGCAATATTTGAACCAGCTTGTGAGAGTCTCTCAAATTCAGAATCACTGAGATGAATACAATGAGCAAAAATTGATTTATCGGTTACTAAACCAAACTTTTCATAAACATCTAAATAGTCTTTACTGTTGGGAAAAAGTTGAGCAACTTTCTCAATTTCTGACTGCTGTTCGGATAAATGAGTATGTACATAAACATCTGGAAATTCTTGTTTCAGAACTCCAGCCAGATGTAATTGTTCTGATGTAGAAGTAATAGCAAATCTTGGAGTAATAGCATATAGAAGTCTCCCTTTACCATGCCATTTTTTAATCAAACTTTTGCTATCTTCGTAACCAGTTTCTGGAGTATCCAGCAAATAATCTGGAGCATTCCGATCCATCAGCATTTTGCCAGCAATTATCCGCATATTTCTTAGTTCAGCTTCTTCAAACAAAGCATCAACTGACTGAGGATAAACTGTAGTTAAAACTAAGGCAGTTGTCGTGCCATTTTGTAAGAGTTGGTCAAGAAAAAATGATGCTATTTTTTGAGCGTATTTTTTGTCTTTAAATTTTCCTTCTACTGGGAAAGTATATTTATCTAACCATTCCAAAAGTTGTTTACTAGAAGAGGCAATTATTTCTGTTTGAGGATAATGGATATGAATATCAATAAATCCTGGTAAAATTAGCATTCCTGGATAATGAGTAACAGGAATTTCCGGATATTTATACTTTAATTTATCGTAAGTATCTAGTTCTTGAATTATGCCTCCAGAGATAATCATTAAACCATCATTGATATAGCGGACAGTTTCTAATTCTGGGTAGTAAAATGGGTCAGTAATAAAATCTAGAAATGAACCTCTAATTGCCGATATTTTGATATTTGTATTTTGAGTCATTTTACCTAAGATTTGGCTTATAGTTTTTTTTAAGTAAGTAATAAGGAAGAGGGAAGAAGCAAGAAGATTGAATCAGGATTAAAAAGACAAAAACAGAAGTCAGAATTAATTAGCAAGTAGTAGGAACTACAGAACTTTGTGCCGATAGTAAGGTATAATTCAAAATTAACCTTGATTTTTTCCTCTCTGTTCCAAGATAAAATCTATTCAAACTTCTCCCCTAACTCCTTACTACCACTACTGACCAATAAATATTTAACTAGAGAGAATATTCTTACAGAAAAGACTATTTTTTTGTTCAACTTATCTGTTAAAATTAAATAATATTCAGCTATTATAGCCGAACTTTGCTCAAAAAACTTAATTCAGTAAGGGTTAACAATCGTGGGATTCAAAATCGGTTTGTTGGGATTAGGAACAGTCGGTACAGGGACAGCAAAAATTTTGCTATCCCCACAAGGTCGCCATCCTTTAATTCAGGAATTGGAGATATACCGAGTGGGAGTGCGCGATATATCCAAAACTAGGGATATTAATTTATCTCCAGATATTTTAACAACAGATTTAGAGGCGATCGCTACTGACCCAGATATAGACATAATAATAGAACTCATCGGTGGGTTGGAACCAGCAAGAAGTCTGATTCTCAAAGCTATCGAACATGGTAAACATATAGTTACTGCCAACAAAGCTGTCATTTCTCGTTACGGTCCAGAAATTTTTGAGGCAGCCAACAAAAAAGGTGTCTATGTCATGCTAGAAGCAGCAGTTGCAGGTGGTATCCCAGTCATTCAACCTCTCAAAGAATCTCTGGGAGTTAATCGTATTTATTCTGTTATGGGTATTGTCAACGGAACTACTAACTACATCCTTACCAGAATGCAAAAAGAGGGAGCAGACTTTGCAGATGTTCTCGCCGATGCTCAAAAGTTAGGTTATGCAGAAGCAGACCCGACTGCTGATGTGGAAGGGTTAGACGCCAAAGATAAAATCGCCATTCTTGCTTCCCTTGCTTTTAGTGGTCGAATAAAATTAGAAGATATTCACTGCGAAGGTATTCGTCAAGTAACGGCAGCAGATATTGCCTACGCGGACAAACTAGACTTCGTAATTAAATTATTAGCGATCGCCAAGCACAACCCCAACAGTATTAACTCCACCACAGATCAACTAGAACTAAGAGTACATCCTACCCTAGTTCCTAAAACTCATCCCCTCGCTAATATCAACGATGTTTACAATGCGATTTTAATTGAAGGAGAACCCATCGGACAAGTGATGTTTTTTGGCCCTGGTGCCGGTGAGGGTCCGACTGCGACTGCAGTAGTTTCCGATATTATGAGTATTGCTGCTATTCTGCAAACGGAAACCGAACCTATTCCGCATCCATTATTAAGTTGCACCCACCAACACTATTGTGAAATAGCACCTATAAAAGAACTTGTCACCAGATTTTATGCTCGTTTCCTCACCAAAGATAACCCTGGTGTCATTGGTAAACTTGGTACTTGTTTCGGTAAGCATGATGTTAGTTTAGAATCTGTGGTACAAACAGGAATACAAGATCAACTTGCAGAAATAGTTGTTGTCACCCATGATGTAAGAGAAGGCAACTTCCGGGAAGCATTAGAGGAAATTCAATCATTAGATGTGATTGATAGCATTCCTAGTGTATTGAGGGTGTTGTAGAAACCCAAAAATTCAGATCGCAATTAAACACCAACTCAGAAAAACTTAACTTCAAAATAGACTTCTCCGAAAATTAATCTCAAACCTTTGTAATTATAATTACAGCAGTTTTGGAGTTAGTGAGGTACAAAATTTTATTTTCTGTTGAGTAATCCTGGTAACACAAGCATCCTGCTTGTTACATCCTGGAAGGATGTGTTACAAAGATATTGAAATGTACCTCACCATCCTCAAAAGTGCTGTAAGAGTAAAGCTTACTTTCCGGAGATGTCTAATGAAAAGAATCATCAAAAAGTTCTTCAGATGGTTACCCATTACTATAGGGGTTTGCTTATTGTTGGTGGCAACTCATCATGCGTCTCCTCGTTCTCCTATAGTTAAAGAGAAGATGCAGGGCATTTGGATGACTAATGTTGCCACATCATTTCTACATCATACCACATTCTTAGATGAAATTCTCCATCACCTTTCTCTCTCAGGATATGACCGTGTTTACTTAAGTGTTTATGGCTTAAAAGGAACGCTCTATCCTACTTCTCAGAGTTCTACTCACTTTCTGTTGCGTCCTCCTTTGACTCATCCTCTCAAAGCAGCGGTTCAAGAATCTCACCGTCAAGGATTAAAGCCTTATGCCTGGTTTGAATATGGTATGATGCTTAATCCTGGAAATGCTATTGCTAATAAACATCCAGATTGGTTGCTAAAAACAGCAGAAGGGGAAACTATAGAAGGTGGAAATGTCTGGCTAGATCCAACTCATCGAGAAGTTCAAGAATATATCTTAGGTCACATAGATGATATTCTCAAAGTCGAAGGGTTAGCGGGAATTCAATTAGACGATCATTGGGCGGTTCCTAAAGCTTTTGGTAATAGTAATCAACGTCAAGCGTTAACCAGCTTAACCCAAAAGGTGTATAATCACATCAAAGCCAAAAATCCCCAACTGGTGGTTAGCCTTTCCCCGAACCCTTACAACTTTGCTGTCTCGAAATATAATCAAGATTGGTTGTGGTGGGTAGAACAAGGTATCGTAGATGAAATAGTGTTGCAGGTTTATCGTCCAACACCAGAAGCGGTAGTAGCAAGTTTATCAAATTCTGGTATCTACACTGCTTCTTATTATGTGCCAGTTGGAGTTGGTATCTCAGCAACCTGGAATGTTGTTCCTTTCTCACTTAATACAGTGCAAAAACAGGTTGAAGCAGTCAAACAACAAGGCTATGGGTATTCGATTTTTAGTTGGGAATATTTGGTGCTACGTCGTTTAGCACAGTTTTTTTAATAGGGGCAAACACAAATGTGCTGCCCTGATATTTTTTCTATTCCTCACTCATAATTTTAGGAACTTTAAAAAAGTCCCCATTTTGTTCTGGAGCGCAGGAGAGAATTTCTTCTCGGTTAGGAAAAGGTTCCAAATGATCCTCACGAGTGATATTACTAACATCAATTGCCCTAGTAGTAGGAGGTACTGTTTCTGTATCTAACTCACTCAACTGTTCAACATATTCCAGAATACTACTTAACTGAGTAGTAAATTTTTCTTCTTCTTCTGGTTTAAGTTCTAATCTAGCTAAATGTGCAACTTTGCGCACTTGTTCATTATCTATTATCATCAGTAACTTTTCCTATTTTCCAAACTATAAAATTCTGGCGTGATAGATGACTAAATTTAAGTTTTAATTTGGAGGCATTTTTATTTCCTTATCCACTTTTCCCCCAAAATTTTATCTACTTTCCCTCCTTTTCATTAATTGATAATGAATAATGGATAATTACCTCTGGTTAAAACCTTAATGGAATTGAATATAAGGAAATAACCTGTTCTTTTTCTATCCTTAAAAGGAGAGGCAATCAAGCAGAATTGATTAATTATCAATTATCCATTATCCATTATCCATTGGTAAATTACTCCCTACTCCCTAATTAATTAGAAAAATACTTCTTTATTTGAACGCCCAGTAGTTTTCAACCAATTTTGAGCTTCAATATAATTATTAGGAGCCAAACTAATTGCCTGTTTCCAATATTCTGCAGCTTTATCAAACCAGCCATCTGCTTCTTCTGACTTACCTGTTTCTTTTGCCTGTTCTCCTCTATAGTGAAAAACAACAGCAATATTATTTAAAGCTTGAGGCATTCTGGGATTATTTTCTAAAGCTTCGTGATAATATTCCAATGCTCGATCATGTTCCCCATTACTAGCATGAATTAAACCTATATTATAAAGAATATAACTCTTGTCATTAGGGTCATCTTCTAATTTTAAAGCCTCATAATAATTTTCCAAAGCTTCAGCATATTCTCCATCAGCTTGTGCCGACATTCCATCACGATAATAGGCAAAAGCCTCTTTAGCTTGATTATTTGCTGGTAGTAGCTTTAAAATCAAATCTGCCATTACTGTAAATGATTTGTCAATGAAATTATCATTACGTTGAGTTCTGGGCATATTATTACAACTCTATATTTTTAGGTACATAAACTAGAGTAGAACAATTTTGAAAAGTATGTACAACTTCTCAGAAATATCGGCCAAAAATTTCTCTAATCTAATAGACCTCTCAAATAATCAAAAATAAAGTTCATTTTAGCAGAGAAATCATCAATTATTCCCCTCTATTCTGTACGGACGTTGCATGCAACGTCCCTACCTACTCCCTCAATACTTATATTTACAATCTGTTAAATATTTTGCCCATACATAACCCTCTATTGGGCGAATAATTCTTGTCCAATTTTCACCTTCACTACCATCAGTAACTCCAATAGCAACAACTGCACCATTTTCTAGGGTGTCAATTACTTCGCCATTTGGTCTTTCTCGAACATTTAGAGGTGAATCAGTTGGGTCTGATACTGTACAATAACCAACAGGAGTTTGAGCCAGTTGATATTTTGGAGTTGGCACAATTTTTGTTTTAGGGGTAACAGCTAGGACAACTGTATTAAAGCCTAATAAATATAGAGAAGTAAAAGCATAATTTATGAGATATTTTTTCAAGTTATTCATATTTCGTTTATTCGTTCAGATTAACTTTTAAATCTAATTATACCAGCATAATTTATTTTCAATAAAAAGACTTATATCACTCTCAAAAAATTACTTTATTAATATAATAACGACTATAGCAATCCGTACTTATATTGTAAAATTTTATCGTAGGGGTTTGGTCTCCAAACCCTAGTCAAAATGTTAGTATTGTAGGGGTTTGGCCTCCAAACCGAGGGGAAAAATGTTAGTATCGTAAGGTTTTGGTCTCCAAACCCAAGCTAAAAGGGGATTTGGAAACCAAACCCCTACAGTTTTTTTCACAACTCATTTAGGATTGCATATCAAAACTGATATATATGAATAACAAAAATATAACAGAACAACAAACTCCAGAACCAAATCAAATAGCAAATATTCTAGTTTTAGGTGCAACAGGGGGAGTCGGTCAAATCGTAGTTGCCAAATTAATTGCCGAAAATTATCAAGTTATTGCCATAGTTAGAAATATGGAAAAAGCCAAAAAATTATTTGGTAACTCGGCAAATATTAAAATTTTTATAGGAGATGTTCGTGAACAAAAATCCTTAGAAAAATCTCTGGCAAATGAACAAATAGATGCTGCAATTTCTTGTCTCGGAACTACAGCTTTTCCCTCAACTAGATGGTTGGGAAATAACGACCCCAAAAACACAGATTATTTAGGCAATCAAAACTTAATTAATGTGATGCCTCCTAATTTAAAACGATTTATTTTAGTTTCTTCCGTAGGTGTTGAACGTTCCGACCAATTTCCTTATAAAATTCTCAATTTATTTGGAGTTTTAGATTGTAAATTCAAAGCAGAAAACCTGCTAAAAAGTTCTGGTTTACCTTACACAATTATTAGACCAGGTAGACTAACAGATGGTCCTTATACTTCTTACGATTTGAATACATTAATCAAAGCAACAAGTGGAAATCGTCAAAAAATTATTATTGGTCAAGGAGATAAGTTACTCGGTGAAACCAGTAGAATTATTGTTGCTGAAGCTTGTGTAGAAGCTCTGAAATTAGACTGCACAATTAACCAAACTTTTGAGATAATTAATCAGACAGGAAAAAATGAAATTCCTGATAATGATAAATCCTTATTTTGGCAAACATTATTTACTTCAGCACAATCAAATAATTCTTGATAGTAGGTTGGGTTAAGCGACAGCGCAACCCAAAAAATACAGGCTTATTATTAGTAGTAATTAGAAATTACTGTTGGGTTTCCTGCGTCAATCCAACCTACAAACTTACTTCTTCCTTACTTATAATTTTACGACACAGCAAAACCTGTATATTGCCGCTTATAAGGTGCAAAAAAATCCAGAATAATCTCTGATTTATGCAACTGGTAGTTGAGTAAATACAAGGGTAAAAAAAGCTTCAGAAGTATCTTCAGAAACAGCTAAATATAGAACCCTTTCCGGTTCAATTCTTCTTAATACTGTTCAGTAGTTAATAAATTGCCCCAAAGCATTATGAAATTCTGAAATTATCGGTAAAATTGATGCCTCGTAGGGGTTTGGTCTCCAAACCAGATTTATGCTTGGGTTTGGAGACCAAACCCCTACCAAACTCCAAAGTCAACGGATTTGATATAATTTACTACAACTTCAACACTTGATATTGCACGCCAGTTTCAAAAATTCTTACCCCTCCACCTTCAGCAACAGTTTGTCTTAAAGCTTCAGCATTACTAACAGTAACTCCTGCCAAATAATCAATCCCAAATTCTTTTAATTCTGCTAACCAAGGCATAGTAGGACCCATCAAAACTAACTGAGAATTTTTTGCCAATTCCACCAACCGAGGAAAAGTTTTATTAGCAATAGAAGTCGCTGTCAAAAATACCCATTCCGCCTCCGGTAATAAATATTCTGATGCTGTGTCAGGAAGGTCATCTGCTCCCGGTTGCCGTTCGATGACAGTCATTTCCATCTCATTCTCATAACGAGATAACCGTGGATACCGACCAATAATAACAACTTTTTTTCCACGAATCATTGGTAGAAAATATTCAAATACTGCCAAATTTCCTGGTCCGTAAGGAGATAAGGGTTCTGCTTGACTTGGCAGTGGGGAACGCCCATTTATCTCAGCATTAATAGCTGCCATTCCCACAGTTGCCTCAAAGCTATTCCAAGAGCGCAACCAGGATGCCAACTCTTTCGCAGGTTTATTTACCAGAGTTCCTGACCAAGGTAAAGTGCGAGTAACTGTACCCGGACTCATACATAAACCAATACTTTCAGTTTCACACAGAGTCCAGGTTAAACCAATTAATATTTGTTTTATGGGAGTATTAGTATTCCCATAGTCTAACAACAAATCGTATATTTCTTTTGGATGTACCATAGTTATTTCAGTTATCAGTTATTAGTAATTACTAAATCTGTGATTAAAGGTAAATGATCTGAACCTATATTTTTACCACTTTTTGTTTTGAAAACCCTAATATCTTGACTTACCAAACAATGGTCTATTGGAATAGATAATAAAGGGAAAAAGCTTGGCCAAGTGGAAATCATGCCAAAGCCTTTTCGTGCATTATACAGTCCAGAATTACTAATCAACTCTTTGTAATATGGAGACCACATAGTTATATTCAAATCCCCAGTGACTACAATTGAGATTTTCTGATTTGCTACATAACTGGCAATTTCTGATAATTGTTTATTCCGCAAATTAAACCCATCTGTTCCAATACCCCAACTGGGATGGGTTGCTAATATTGAGAGAGTTTTTCCCTGAATCTCGATTTCGGTACTTACGGTTTTTCGTCCTCCCCCTAAATCTTTTATGTATTTTTTAGAGGTATCTTACTATAAACTGCTATTCCTAAATTTATATTTTCATTGAAAGCAATTTGTTGTTCTTGATGAATCACCCAATAAGAATAATCTTTTTGTAAAAGTTCTAATTTTTCTGCCCAAGCATCAGTTACTTCTATAAATATAGCTACATCGGGATTTTCTTTTTTGACTTCAGAGATTAATCGCTCATACTGTTGGTTCTTATAAAAAACATTCGCTTGAAAAAATCTGATTTTTGGCTCAAACGAATCAAAAATTCTATCTTGGGAAATATAAAACGGAATTATTTCTAATAAATTGCTTATCAGGCAAAACAAACTGATCGACAACCAGAAAAAATTCCCAACCCATAAAAAAAACAATATCACCAACAAGCTTAAAAATGTATATTGGATTTTCAAATGACAAGTTAGTTCGAGCAGATAGTGAAACTTCCCTAAATAACTAGCCAAAGAACATAGAGTCACTAAGACTATGGTAATGACAAAAATCAAATATAGTAGTTTTTCTATCCCCAAAATATCCATCAGATTTCCTGTTTAAATTACCAAGCAAGAATAGTCTTATTGGGGAAGTGCCAAAACATTTATACTTCCACCCGGAGGACATAATTTTTCGATCGCCTCCTTTGTCATCACAATTGGATATTTAGCGGTTAAATGTACCAGTCGATATTGAGCGTCTTTTAACTCAGCCAGCAATTTCTCTAACTGTTTTTCTTCTTCCTCATTCTGACGAGCCATCTCAAGAATTATCTTGGGGGAATCTCGTAAAAGAAGTTTCCTTGCACCTTTGAGAACAGGTAGTTCGTAGCCATCCACATCTAACTTAATTAGATCGACTTTCTTGCAGGGATGCTTCTCGAAATATCCATCAAGTGATATCCCTTGCCCCCCATCAGTCGTCATTAATCTTCCTTTGTGTTGTGGGTGCGTCAATTTGTCCTCGTTCGCCGACAAATTCCAACTCGAATACACAAAAGATGGCAATTCTTTTTCCTCTTCTAGTAACATCATCTGCTCAGTTCTAACCCTATTGAGCAAATGAGGGTTTAAAGATAAATTATTCTGTAACTTACCATAAGCCCATGAGGTTGGTTCAAAAGCAATAACACGTCCATCAACTCCCACATATTCAGCTAAAGGAAGGGTTAGTGCGCCGATGTTGGCACCGATATCCACAACAACATCTCCCGGCTTGACAATACGCTTTAATTCCTTGATTGTTTCTGGCTCGTAAACTCCTAAATAAATCGCAAGATCTATACCCTCTTTTAAATCAAGAGACCAATTTAAACCTTGACGATATACTTTAGCAGTTGATGAAAGCCCAAAAATTGTTCTAGCCCCAACGATCAAATTACTAATCAATTGGGCAATTCTGATTTTTTTCTCAGTTGGAAGTCTTACCATTTCAGTTATCAGTTATCAATTATCAATTATCAGTTATTAGTTATTAGTTAGCCTCCTCCGGAGGAACTGCGTTAACAGTACCTCTGGCTGTTTCGCAGCATAATCTAGGAAACCCAGAGGCTTGAAATACGGTATCTGAGTCTATAAAATATTAGTTTTGACTTTTGAATTTTGACTTTTGACTTCAGTGAAGAGGAACGCCACCTCCCTCGCTAGACTGGTAGGCTGCTTCGACGCACGACATAGTCACGAAAGCATCTTCCACCGAAGTGGGCAAGGGGCGAGATGGGTCTTCCAACTTGCGCATCAGGCTAGACATGGAACCAATGAAGGCTTCTGGGAACCATGACCCCCGAATCTCGTAGCTTTGCCACTCCGCCTCCTCCTCCCCCTGCAACAGGCAAACTTCAAATTCATCCCTAGTTCCCTTGGGATAATCCATCAGTACGCCCAGGCGGATCTTGATGGCTCCTTCGGTGCCCTCGAATTTCAAATATGATTCCTGATGTTTCAGACCAAACTTATGAGCATGGTTAGTGTTAATGGTAGCTCGCACAAACTCGCCATAGTCCAACATTAAGGTCGTGCGTACTGAGGCTATCTTGATTAGATCAGGATGCTTTACTGTTTTTGCGTAAACCCCCTTGGGATCTCCCAAGAATGAGCGGATGAGGTCGATATAGTGGATGCTGTGGTAAAGAATTTCTACCCGCTGGCAGTTTTCAAAGAAATCCCATAAATGCCAAGGGGTATCAACCGTAACCCGCATCTCAATGTCGAGAAGCTCGCCGAGGCAACCTTCTTCTATCAGGTGGCGGGCTGCAATCACAGGCGGTGCCGTGCGCAACTGAAAATTAACTGCCGCAGTGTACTCCCGTTCACGGCAGATACTCAATAACTGACGTGCCTGAGCTAAATCCTCGCCCATGGGCTTTTGGATCAATATCCCAGCTCCTTGGGGAAACTTGGGAAGCAATTCCACCAAAGCTGAAGCTGGTACAGCGATATCAAACACTGCATTTGCTGGAGCCTCGGCTACTGCCTCTTCAACACTGGCGTAAACATTGGGAATGGAGAATTTCTGAGCTAGGGAGGCTGCTTTCTCCTGCTTGATATCAATAATTCCTGCTACCTTAAAACCAGCGATCTGATAGGCTGGCAGGTGGGCATCAGAAACAATGCCACCAGCACCGATAATTACTATAGGTTGTGGCTGATCAGGCATGATAATTTGGTCATTTATCTGCATGAGTGACACAAAAACATTACAAATTAAATTCTAAATTATACATTTTAAATTCTAAATTTCAACTACCTCTTAACCTCTAAAGCAGTATATAAAATCATTTTTAAAAGTTGGAAACCGCCTTGGATATGTTGAATATTTGATTTACCATAAGTTCTTGGTAAATATTTTACAGGAACATCCTGAATAGTTAAGCCAAGTTTTTTACACCCAATAAGCAAATCAAAATCCCCAAAAGGATCGTATTTACCAAAGTTTTCCCAATTAGTAACTATCTGGAGATAGTTTTCTTTGGTAATAGCTTTAGTTCCACAAAGGGCATCCTTAATTTCAACTCCCAATATGATTGATAGTAGTTTAGCAAAAAAGCGATTGGCAAGTTGATTTGCCAATGGCATCACTTTCAATGATATTGAATGGGTGAGTCGCGATCCATTAGCTAATTGGTAATCTCCTGAAACGATCGCCTCGAAAAATTTGGTTAACTCATTTGGGTGAACAGTTAAGTCAGAATCTAGAATAATCAAAATATCACCTGTTGCGATGTTAAAACCCTGACGAACAGCATCCCCTTTTCCTTTACCATTCTGTTGACATATTTTGATATCCCATTGCTCCTCATATAAACTCTTAACTCTCTTGATTTCTTCCCCAGTATTGTCTGAGGAATTACCCTCAATAAATATAATTTCTGTATGTTTGCCTAGTTTTGGCATTTGAGTAATGCAATCTTCAATAGTACCAGCTTCGTTTCGGGTAGGTATAATTACACTTACTGTTTTTTGATAACTTGGTGCTTTTTTTGTTAACTCTAACATATATTACCTATCTTTAAGTTCTTTATAGTCATCTTTTGTGTAACAAAGCTGTGTTTTACCTAAAATGACATCAGACCAAATATATATTTGGACTATCAAAACTCATCAATCAGACTTAATACTACTAAAAATTAACCATTAACTTTGCAGCGATTTATACAAAGATTCTAACCTAGCAGAAACATCTGGTGGTTTAGCCGTAAAACGAATATAAAAATTACCATTTTCTGCTTTTTTCTCTAAAACTTTACCATAAACATCCTCACTTTCTTTTCCATCCCAGACAAAATTCAGTTTAATATTAATCAAAGGTGGCGGGATATTTTCCTCTCCTTCTACACCCTGAATTTCTGCTTCTTTTGCTGATAATTTTACCAAACTTCCATTATTTAAACAATCACCAACATTTTTGCCATCTAGAACTACATAATGTAAAGAAATAGCTTCTTTTAGAGGTAGATAAATTTCCTCTTCTTTTCTCAAAACTAAATTATATTTACCACCAAGACCACCAACATCATAAATAGTAATTGGCTTTTTAACTCCTTTTGGCATTACCTCTTTTTCACCATTAATTTTAACTAAAGATCCTACTTCGTTTAAAGTAGTTCCAGAAATTAAAATTTGTCCCCCAGTAGTATAAGATTCAATTCGATAAGTTAAATTTACCTGACTGCCAACAATACCATATTTTGTCCGTTTCAAAGAACCAATATTACCAACAACAACCTCCCCTGTATTAATCCCAATTCCCATTTCTAAAGGTGTTAAACCCCACTCTTTCATCTGTTTATTTACAGGTTCCATTGCTAACTGCATATCAATAGCACAAGCAACAGCTCTTGTCGGATCGTCCTCTCTAGTAATAGGGGCACCAAATAAAACTAAAATTCCATCCCCCATAAATTCATCAATAGTTCCGTTATGCTTAGTAATTACATCCGCCATATATCCCAAATAAAAGTTCAGAATTTTCACAACTTCTTCTGGTTGTAAACGTTCTGATGTAGCAGTAAAACCTCTTAGATCGGAAGTTAAAATAGTGATATTGCGACGTTCACCTCCTAACTTTAATCCTTCCGGACTTTCTAATAAAGTAGCCACTACCTCATCAGTTAAATAACGACCGAAAGTTTTGCGAATATCCTGAGCAGTACGAGCAATATAAGCCGTAATCACAACTGCTGATGTTGTCATGCCTAGAAACGCAGGAACAACAGGCAACCACCAGCTCCACAAAAAAGCAATGTAAGTGCTAGCAAATAAAACTCCACCAGCAACAAAAATCGTAATTACTTTCCAAATAGAAAAATAACTAACACCACCAGCAGTCCGCCATCTCCAAGTTGTCGCCGCTCCTACTCCAGACCAAAATAAAATCCATATCCACTCGTAGATATCTACCCAAGTCTTAATCATGGAACGACCATCAAGAGCAGAACCAATCAGTTGACTGATAATATTAGCATGAACTTCAACCCCACTCATAGGTTCTAAAGTTCTAATTAAACTACTACTGTAGGGAGTAGAGAATAAATCATTAAAACTTTCACCCACCGCCCCAATCAAAATAATGCGATCGCTTCCCCAGTCAGGAGGTACTCGGTCTTCAAGAATATCCATCATGGAAACAGTCTCAAAATAGCGACTAGGACCTCGATAATTTAAAAGAATGAGATAACCACCTGCATCTGCGCGTACATACCCACCATCATTAGCTTCAAATGGCTCTAGTATAGTCTTTCCGAGTTGATATATGTTATCATCAAGTGTCTTGGGACTAATCTCAAAATTCTCTAAATAACGCAAAACAACCTTAGAAGCAAAACTCGTGACATTTTGCCCATTTTGAAGTGTGACAAATAAATAACCTCGTCGAATTCTTTTATCTGGATCTACTTTTAAATCATTAGCACCAGCCTGATTATTTTCTTCCAAAACAGGTGGTCCTTCTATCACATCTCTTTGTCTATCTCCCACTACTTTTTTAATTGCAACTAAATTGGGGGTAGACTCGAAAACTTCCACTAATTCCTGATGACCAGGTTCCACAGGTAAATCCCGATAAATATCTAAACCAATAACTTTTGGCTCCATTGCTTTCAATTTTTTCAGCAATTTCGCATAAACACCATCAGGAAAAATTGGCTGCCCAACTGCTCTAAGGTCGTCTTCATTGATACCTACAATAGCAATTCTATTGTCTGGACTTTCCAAGGGTCGCATCCGCATATACGCATCATAAGTGCGCCACTCCCAAAACTGTATTAAACCAAGAAAACGTAGTAGGATTACCAACCCTGTTATACTGGGTGCAGTAATCCAAACACCATTCCATTGATTCAAAAAATGAGTGTATTTATTCCATAACATCGGTTGTTAGCACCTTTTAGAAAAAACAGGTTAATCTACCCAAATGTACTATGAAATCATACTTAGAGCGCCCCGAGTAAATTTATGGGTAGTTATTTCCATAATAACTCAATTTATTCTGCTTTTGGTTTACAACAGGGTACAAAAGGCTCAGAAGCAATTTCTTTTAGTCCTACTGACGTTAATAATTCCTCCCACTCTGTAGGGTTAGAATTGCGTAACTCAGCTAAGGTAGCTATTGTCTCATTCCAAATTTTGGCATTTGCATATATTTCTGCTTGTTCAAGGGGAGTAGCATTTTTTAAGCTTTTTTCCAGTTGTGAGCTTATTTCTACTTTTTTGATAGTTCCCTCAACAAATTTGTCAGCACTGCGATCCCAGGGGTCAAAAATTATTGCAAACCTCCATTTATATTCTTTATTGTTTGTCAGACTTACATCTTTGGGAACAGTAAGTTTTACAATACCAGAAGTACCAGAAACATCTAATTCATCATTCAAATAGATACTCTTACCTGATTTATCAAATATTTCAAATTCTGCTGACTCTGCTTCGTGTTCAGGAATATAGACAAAAAAATTGGGATTACTGATTGTAGTTCCAGCATTATCATCTCCTGGCATTAGAGCTATCAAGTTGCCTTTGCTAGGACCGCGAGTACCTCCACCACTGGTTCGACCTGAAGGGGATCTTTTCCCACCTTCAAAGTCTACGCTAATTAGCAATTCTGGGGTTTGTTCTGCTTTTGCCAATTGCCAACCAGAAAAAGTTACAATTATTGGAGATATAGCTAAAGCCAAAAGTCCCCAAGACTTGATATTTTGCCTTCCCATCATCAATCACATCTCCATTTAATTAAATGATTTAACTTATATTTGCAATCCTAGCATATCTATTAGACCTATCTGGAAAAGAGGGAGTAGGGAGTATGGATTAGGGATTAGGGGGGAAGAATTGATGATTTATAGGGGATAATTGATTTTATTTTTGATTATCGGATAGGTCTATTGATCTGTGTATTCACCTAGTCTATTTAGCTTATTTCCAGGGAAGTTCTCACGGTTTTTTTTATAAACATCAGAAGTTTATATTCTTATGTTTATTATACCAATTCACTTTACAGCAGTTTTCATTTAAGTAGACCACCGTAGGGACGTTCCATGGAACGTCCCTACTAAATTTTGGTTGTGAATATGTGGTTCATCAATCTGAAAAGCGCTGTTAAAGATGTAACAAATAGTTTCAAAAATCATCCAGTTTCTGGAATGGGGGGATTTTAAGCTAGACTTTTCAGCTAGCTAGTTAATTACAGAAAATATTTAGTAGAAATTTCCCCTCTTAACAGGTAGGAATCCTCCATTTTTATTTCCTGGTATTTATTGCAAACTAGAATATAGTAGTTATCATAATTAATGAGGTAAAGTCTTTTTTTCTATTCCCTATTTTCTATTCCCTAAAATCAAAAATTTGTATCTCACCAATTATTATAATTGCTATATATCATCTAAATAATTAGAAACAGGACTTACGCAGGAGAACCCATAAACCCCGTTTCTCCTAGACGTCTATTGCTCAAAACAAGGATTTATCGTAGAAACCGGGTTTCTTTGCGTAAGTCCTAAGAAAATTTAAGTATTAGAGTTGTGACCAATAAATAAGGTCAATAGCCTGCCCTTTCCAAGGGATCAAAAAGGAAATTTCGGATTTCCTTACCTCCTAATTCAGCAGGAGGTACTGTTAACTTATAACTGATAATTGATAACTGAAATGACAAACCCACAAAACCAAATTACCCAAACTTACGCTCAAGATGATGTTCAGCAAATTCTTCAACTTGCCTTAACAAATCGTTCGGAAGGAGGCGAACTGACAAAAGCACAAGTATTAGAAATTGCCCAGGAGATGGGTATTTCTCCTGAAGAATTAGCAGCAGCAGAACAAAAATGGCTTACCCAAAGGGGCGAGTTCCAGGAAAAACAAGTTTTTAATCAAGTTCGCCGAGAAAAATTAAAGCAAAGTGCAATTAAATATGGCATTGTTAATTCTTTTTTAGTGCTGCTTAATTTAGTAACTGCTCATACTCTTTCTTGGTCTTTACCAATTTTATTATTGTGGGGATTATGGTTAGCTTTGGATGCTTGGAAAACTTTTCAAGTTGAAGGAGAAGATTATGAAAATGCTTTTCAAAGATGGCGTTTAAAGAAACAGGTAGGGCAATCTCTTGGTTCTTTGGCGGATAAATTTTTCAAGAGTTTACAGTCTTGAATAAGGATTAGGATACTTGCTCAGTATAGGGAAGGAGAATGTTTTTTTTATGATTAATTAAAAGCATTTGGGATTAGTTTTTCTTCCCTACTTTTAAATAAATGACATAACCTGATTGATTCAACAAAGATGAGGCTATTTGAGATTTTAATAATCTGGATGATGTATTAAGTTGGTTGGAGGATAGAATATCTTTTGATAATTAATTCAAAGGAATTAATATTACTTGTTTTTGAGTTTTTTTATATAAATAAAACAAGATATCCCTGACCTAACTGCTTAAGAAAGCGATCGCCAAGGAAACTCATAATCTGATAAGATTTACAATGAATTACCTCTAAATCAGGTATGCCCTTCACAGGCAAGATTCCTGTGCTACAAATATCTCATCATATATCATTATGGCACAGTTGAGCCGATTTTAAGGCAAATCATAAATTGCTAGATTTTCCACAGAAAATACTTTGATTTATCTGTATATAATCTAACTAAAACTTGTCAATTATTCGCGCTTCTTCTGATAATTTTGCTTCTTGTTGACCTATAATTCTTGCCCTACCATTTAGCAAACCAATAGGAGTATTAAATAACTCTACTAATTCTGCTTTACCTGATATTAATTTCATGGTTGTTAAGGGTAACTCTTTTAATAACCATCTACTCAAACGATACACATATTCTTTTGTTTTCAACTCTCTCATTAAATCAATGCCGTGGAGTTCATGCAAATATTTATTTGACTTTCCATATCGGCGCCATTGACTTTGTAAATCTTTCCAAGTTGAACGATGTCGATGTTTAACTATCCCCTTTTCGGCAAATTTAAACTGATAAGATGTTTCTCGTAAAATTCGCCAACAAATATCAGCATCTCCACCTGTTGTTAAGTAAGGACGAAATAATCCTACTTCTACAAATGCTTGCTTTTTGATAGCTAAATTAGCAGTTTGACCATAAGGACAAAATTGATTAGCTAGAGTATGTTTTTGGGAAAGAGTCTCTTGTTTATCAGCATATTTTTCTAATAAACTATCACCTGGTAAAGCAAGTATTTCCCCAACTACAATACCAACATTAGGATCGGAAAATGGCTGAATTAAATTTTCTAACCATTGAGGTTGGGGGCGACAGTCACCATCAGTAAAAGCAAGTATTTCACTATTAGCTGCTCGAATACCAGCATTACGAGCAGCATAGGAACTTTGAATCTGATTTTCTGTCAGTGGGCGAATTGTAATTTCCTTTGACTCTGCTGCTGCTTGAATTATCGAACTACTACGATCGCTACTATTATTATCTACCAGTAAATATTCTACTTGGTCTGCAGAATAAGTTTGCGATCGCAGACATTCTATCAAGTCTGGCAAGTCTTTCTCACCATTATAAATTGGTATAACTACAGAAACTTTTGTCATTTTCTCCACTCAAGGAAGTTGGTAAAAATTTCAATGACTATTAGACATCTTCACAAATCACAAGTTTAAGATATAGCAATGAGCGCTGGTATATTTACAAATTGCAGGAGAGGCCAAGCAGCTCAAAGTCTTATATTATCGGCAATTTATTCCCCCTGTTGCCAGATGAGCTGTTGCCTGCGCACAGCGCTATAAATTATTACTATTACCCATAAACTATCAGTTAATTTTCCCTATTACCGAAAAATAAGGGTTTCAAGTTAAAGGATAAAAAAGACAAAAATTGCCCTTTTAACCAATCATCTTCTTTTCAAGAAGAGGTAATAATTAATTATTAATTGTTAATTATTAATTATTGAACTGTTCCCTATTTTCTAATTTAATAAGCAGAAGCTAGCTAGAATTGAACTAACTAAATAAAAAGTTCCTACCACTTGAGTTTCTAACCAACCTGATAGTTCCAAATGATGATGAAAAGGAGCCATTTTAAATAACCTTTTGCCTACTCCATCAGGTCCTTTTGTTGCCTTATAATAACTCACTTGAGCAATTACAGAAAGAGTTTCTATTAAGAAAATTCCACTAATAATTAAAAGTACCCAGAGAGTATTAGTCAGTAAAGCAACTGCTGCTAAACCACCACCCAAAGCTAAAGAACCTGTATCACCCATAAACACTTTAGCAGGGTTACGATTATGAGCAACAAAACCAACACAACTACCACTCATGCAAGCACAGAAAATCATCAGCTCTAAAGATGTAGGGGCCAAATAAGCTCCTAATCCTAAAAAAGCGATCGCTCCCAAACCGCCCATTAACCCATCAACACCATCAGTCAGATTTGTAGCGTTACTTTCAGCAACTAAAACAAAACCTGCCAGAGGCCAAAATAATAATCCCAAAGATAATTGTAGACCAAAAGGTAAAGCAATATTAGTAATTGTGCTAGGCTGACTCCATGCTAGCCACCCACAGAATAGAATAGCAAAACCAATCTGCAAAGCTAGTTTCATTTTCGGAGATATTCCTTTATTAGACTTGCGTTGCAAAATTTGCCAATCATCTAGCCAACCAATAAAGCCATAAGCTATAGTAAGTAAAGATACAGCTATTACATCTGGGTGAAATCTGGACAATATCAGGGCGATCGCTACTCCCACTGGTATAAAAAATATGCCTCCCATAGTTGGAGTCCCTGCTTTTTGTAAGTGAGCTTGGGGGCCATCCTCTCTGATTATTTGTCCAGCTTTCAGCTTTCTTAGTATAGGTATAGCCCAATAACCTAAACTTACAGTTGCTAGGCCACAAATAATTAGGGGTATAGTAAGAGAGCCGATACTGAAAATCCTATTAGCCATACCATCTAGAATCAAGGCAAATAAACTTAATCCTAAACCTAGACCCAATAATAAATTTTCTCCCGATAAGGTGAGAGACTTGCTTAAAGTCAGCTTATTTTGCACAAAAAACCTCCTGCACACACACTTTTTTAGAGTTTAAATTTGATCAATAAATTGAAAATTTAGCTAATAACCGAGTAGCTTTTTGGTCATCAAAAATCTTTATTCAACTGGTTCATCTGCATTTTCATCCAATACATCATCATCATTAAAACTGTCATCTACAGCTATTAATGCTGAGATTTCTTCTTCCTCTTCTGAGTATTTCTCTGATTCAACGGGGTCTCTAGGTAGCATTTTGCCTGATGATTCTAACCAATCAACTAGAGATGAGTCTCGTTGGGCAGTAATTACATCTGCAGGTTCATGGCGAGGTATCAGAAGTAGAGAGGGATTATAGAGTGTGACTGTTGGTGACTTGGATTGATTATTTCTACGGCTAATTGCTCCGACTGCTCTTCCTACTATTTTTTCTGCCGTTGCTTCTACAATGCTTGTTGATACCGTTGGTTTTACTACAGTTTCCTGTACGGGAGTTTGTGGCACTACCTGTTGTGGAACTACAGTTTCCTGTACGGGAGTTTGTGGCACTACCTGTTGTGGAACTACTGTTTCCTGTACTGGCGTTTGTGGCACTAC
>NZ_JBNHEQ010000322.1:1730-1805 GCF_050016015.1 Dapis hubbardiae BLCC-M172 | reverse complement strand
GTGGAACTACGGTTTCCTGTACTGGTGGTTGTGGCACTACCTGTTGTGGAACTACAGTTTCCTGTACGGGAGTTT
>NZ_JBNHEQ010000322.1:0-1630 GCF_050016015.1 Dapis hubbardiae BLCC-M172 | reverse complement strand
GTGGAACTACCTGTTGTGGAACTACAGTTTCCTGTACGGGAGTTTGTGGAACTACCTGTTGTGGAACTACAGTTTCCTGTACGGGAGTTTGTGGAACTACAGGTTGTGGCACGGTTTCCTGTACTGGTGGTTGTGGCACTACAGGTTGTGGAACTACGGTTTCTTGTACGGGAGTTTGTGGCACTACAGGTTGTGGCACGGTTTCCTGTACTGGTGGTTGTGGCACTACAGGTTGTTGTGGAACTACGGTTTCCTGTACTGGTGGTTGTGGAACTACCTGTTGTGGAACTACGGTTTCCTGTACGGGAGTTTGTGGTACTACAGGTTGTTGTGGTCTATTTGTTTGTTCTTTTTCTTCCATATATCCTCAACTCAAGGAATTTTAGTCAGTCTATCCTAATATTTATATTTTAGATTTACTTATCTGTTTTATCCGGCCTTTTGGATTTTAGGGGATTTTGTCAGAAATTTTCCAGTAAATAATATATATAAATATTTTTCCTGTTCGTCTTTAATAGATTAGATGGATTTATTTGCATCAAATCATAAATCTTGCACCAAAAATTAATCTAAAATCTAAAAATTTTAGTTAAATTCAGATTAAAATTCATCCAGGTAGTGAGACTATCTAAATTTTTTGCTACTGTTAAGGATATCCTCAAAACTGGGTCATAACCGGATAACCAACAGAATCTTTTTCAAATTTTCTTCACTGAAAATATAGCTTTAAGAATTTCCGTGCCAGAATTCTCTACAAACAATATTCACCATTCAGCTCAAGTCAAGACTATTAGTTGTAAAGGATTTCAATTTTATTAATGTCCTAACACTTGTGTGTAATGCTTATAGATAAATGTTGTCACCTTAGAATTAAAGTTAGATTGACAATAAACAGGAATTATGATATATAAATCAAAATTAATTGAAATACTTACAGGCAAAAATCGCGGTTTACTAGCAACTAAAAATGATCGACAAGAAATTTTGGCAGCGATCGCTCAGTTAGAAGATTACAATCCTAACCTCCGCCCCTTTGAAGCAAAAGAACTATTAAATGGTAATTGGAGATTACTTTATACTTCTAGTCAAGAATTACTACGCATTGACAATTTTCCATTCCTGAAACTAGGCGAGATTTATCAATGTATCCGAGTTGAAGATACAGCAATCTATAATATTGCTGAAGTATATGGTTTACCATTTTTAGAGGGAATTGTTAGTGTTGTTGCTCAATTTGAGATTGTTTCGGAAAAACGAGTAAATGTTAAATTTAATCGTTCAATTTTGGGTTTGCAAAGTTTAATTGGTTATCAATCACCTAACAAATTAATTACTGAAATAGAATCAGGAAAAAAATTTACCGCCGTTGATTTTGACATCCAAAATCGTGAACAAAAGGGATGGTTAGATATTACATATTTAGATGAAGATTTACGAATCGGAAGAGGTAACAAAGGAAGTGTATTTGTACTAATAAAAGTTTAATCCTACATTTTCCACGACAAAATGTAGTATAAAAATAGGATTCAGGAGATTGAAGCTTATAGAGGTTTTCACTCATGTTGACTACAAAAATTCTTCCTTCTTCCTTCTTCCTTCTTCCTTCTTCCTTCTTCCTTCTTCCTTCTTC
>NZ_JBNHEQ010000321.1:6014-16329 GCF_050016015.1 Dapis hubbardiae BLCC-M172 | reverse complement strand
TTAACCAATCACCCCATTTTACATATAAAGTCTGAGTCTTTCGTCGATAAATTGTGGTTGTATAAGTCTCATAAGTATTAATTCCAGATAGCCAAATTGTTCTGCCGTGGGGGTCTACAATTCCAGAATAACCTGTATTAGTTGCTCGTACTGTCCATCTATCATTTTCTATTGCCCGCATTACATCTTGAGCATGATGTTGAGCTGGCATTATAGAACTATAATGAGCGTTATTAGCAGCAGTTAAAATAAATTCTCCCCCTGCTAATGTTTGTCTTTGAAATACTTCCGAAAAAGCTGAATCATAACAAATTCCAACTATGGCTTTGCCAAAGGGTGTATCAAATATTTGGTTGGTTTTTCCAGGTACTAAATGAGCATCTAAAGGCGAGAGTCTATCTATCAGTTTGCCTAACACTTCATTAAAGGGAATATATTCTCCTAGAGGTACTAATTTAATTTTGTCATAACGGCTGAATATTTCACCTCTACTATCAATAGTAAATAAGCTATTTGTCAGATTATTCTCTTGTTTGCCATAACCTCCTACCCAAGCTACTACTCCTTTCTCTAAAATTGCTTGATAAAAGGAACTAAATCTACGATTATTTTGATTCATCCACAAAAAAGGTAAAGCTGTTTCTGGAGTTAAGACAGCATCAACTTTTTGGTCTGCTAATTTTTTATATCCTTGAGTGTAACCTTCTAAAGCACGATACCAACCTGTGGAATTAAGCTTAATTTCATTGGGAATATTTCCTTGAATAATTCCAACTTTTAAAGCTGCTTCTGGTTCTGGATTTAAAGGAGTATTATATAGATTAAACCCTATGATGTGGAAAAATATTAAAGTTATTATGGGAAGGAAGAAGTAAGAAGGAAGAAGGAAGAAGGAAGAATTGATAAATAGGTTAAATTGATCTGAATTATTTCGTTTTTGCCAAAATTTAATTTGTTGTAAATTTTCTAGATTTTGCTGTAATTTTGCTTTAATAAAAGCTTCCCCAAATAAAGCATTTACTGTGACAATAGCTGCTGTAATTGTAATTGGTCCGGATAATTGACTAAGGTGCAAAATTACTAAATTATGGTTGCTCTGAGTAAAAGCTAAAGACGTCCACCAAAGGTTTCCTAAACTCCAGATTTTCTCTAAACAACACCATAAAGTTATACCTAATAAAATTCTGGCAAATGAGAATATTTTATCTGAGAAAGATAGACGGGTTAAAAATCCAAATAAAATTGCCCAAATAGCAACTAAAATTGCTCCCCAAAGGGTGATAAAAATCCAACAAAATAGAGCGATCGCTAGACTAGCTAACCAAGGAATTCCTAACCAAGTCATCGGATGAATTCCGGTTATCCAAAACAAGGCAAAACCATGATAACCTATTCCCCAAATTAAACCTAATAAAAATCTGTCTAGGGGTTTTTCTTGTTGAATTACTAATATCCAGAGAGGAGCTAAAGCTACCCATCCAAGAAACCATGCACCTATTGGTGCTGTGGTCATTCCCATTAAAATGCCACTAATAAATGTTATAAATAAGTAGATCATTTCAGTTATCAGTTATCAATTATGATTTGTCAAAAAAACTGTAGGGGTTTGGTCTGCAAACCCAAGTGAAAATATTACAACATAAGCGCAGAGTGCTATAGAACATTAATAAAATTGAAATCTTTTATAAACAACAGTTTTCACTTGATATGATAGCTGAATACTTAAAGCTATACTAGACATCTCTAGAAATTACCGAATTATTAATTATTAATTATTAATAATTAAATGATTCTGGTTTAAAGCCTCCCCTTTTAAGGAAAAAAAAAGAAATAATATTTCCTGATCTTCAATTCCGTAACGGTTTTAATCAGAGGTAATTATCAATTATCAATTATCAATTAATTAAATAAGCTTTTTCAAGCAAATTTTATAGGGATGTTTAATGGCATTTCCCTAGATTGTTTTTCACATCTATACCTACTTTTTTTAATTAACCTTGTTTCTTATTCCTTCTTCCTTCTTCCTTCTTCCTTCTTTGAAGATTTACATTTTTTGTCTGATTTCCAAGTTTTAATTAACTGAGAAATAGTTGTTGCTAACTCAAAGTATAATTAGGTTAATCCACCTACATCATAGGTTGTCAAATTTATCATCACTTTATTGTAGGAAATAGCAATATCTGGATGATGATTTGCTGTTTCTGCTGGCGTGACTAAACAATTGACAAAATTTATGGCTTCAACAAAGTTTTGAAATTGATGAGTGTAGGATAATTGATTATCTTTTATTTGCCAATTTTTTAAGTCTTGTAAGCGTCGCTAAATTTCTGGTTCATTTAACATTTTATCTTATCAATATCAGTTTCTTGCACTAAGAATAAGGAGGAATAAAAATCCATAAATCAATATAATATATGGCAAAATAGTAATGTAATTTTAGTTATAATACTAAGGCTGAAAAATAATTTTAAAACACTATAGTTATAGATAAAACTTAACTGGAAATAGCCAACAGATTCATCGCAAATATTTATCAAACTGTTATAATTCAATAGTTAATAGAACCTCCTACTAAAGTAGTAGAGTGACACTTATCTAATGGTGCATTACGACGGATTATTAAATGCTTTTAAAAATCCGTCGTAATGCACCCTACAAATTTTGCTTTACTGATAAATATCAGTTTCTTGCACTAAGAATAAGGACGAATGAAATTCCATAAATTAATTAGAATAATCCGCGTTTATGTTGTAATATTTTATCGTGGATGCTTGGTTTCCAAACCAAAATATAAATAGGATTTGGAAACCAAACCCCTACAGTTGTCTCGCAAATAATTTATGATTTATATATCAGTTAATAGTTAACGGTATCTCCTCCAATAGGGATGCTTTAAATACTGAATTTTCTTTTTTTATTCTCTTTAAAAGACTAGACCTGATTTTCTAGTTAAGCTAGTAGTTTTGCTTTAGCACATCTTTATGTGCCTAAGCGCTAAAGCGCAACTACAAACAAATATTTCAAGGTAGTAGTTTTGTTTTAGTACAAAAGATGTCTCTAAGCACTAAAGCGCAACTACAAAGAAATATTTATTCTTCTTCCATATCTTCCTCTGTTTCTTCTCCTTCTATTTCCATTATTTCTTCTTCTTCTATTTCTGTTGTTTCTTCATTTTCCGTTGCCGGAACTAAAGCAACTTCTGCTATAGCATCCGCATCATCAAGTCTTTGTACCCTCACCCCTGTAGCACTACGAGATTGAATAGAAATAGCATCTATTGCTTGACGAATAATAATTCCTTTTCCAGTAATTATCATCAATTCTTCTGCCTCATTTACTACTCGTAAAGCAGCTACTTGGTCTTGTTTCTTTTTCTTCTGTTTAAACTTAGTAGCAATACGACCTTTTCCACCTCGGTTTTGTAAAGTAAATTGAGAAACTGGCACTCTCTTTCCATAACCATTTGTAGTAATTACTAATACCCAAGGTCCCATATCATTACCACCAGAAGTTTCATCAGTTTCTCCCTCTTCCATTTCCTCAGTTTCTATTTCCAATTCTTCCTCTTCTAATTCCAAATTATCTTCATCTATATCGGCAATTATTTCAACTACTGAACTCGGTAAAATATCCATACTAATTAACTCATCACCTTTGATAAGTTTCATAGATTTTACCCCTCTAGTATTTCGACCTAAAGGACGCAATTGTTTATCATCTGTTCTGAAGTGAATTGCCATGCCAGAACTAGAACCAATAATTACACTATCTTCAACTCTAGCTCTTCTTACCCATCTTAAACTATCTCCTTCTGACAAAGAAATAGCGATTAATCCATTAGAACGAATATTAGCAAATGCGGATAAAGCTGTTTTCTTTATATATCCACCCTTAGTCAACATGACTAAATATTCCTCATCAGTAAATTCCGAAACAGGTACAATAGAAGTAACTTTTTCATCTCTAGGAATTGGTAACATTTGCACTATTGGTACTCCCCGCGCGATACGAGAACCAATAGGAATTTGATAAGCATTTAGACAGTAAACCACACCCCTTTGACTAAAGAATAAAATACTGTCATGGTCATAACAACTGAGAAAATGTTCGACTACATCATCTTCTTTCATTTTAGTGCCAGATTTACCGCGAGTTGCTCGACTTTGAGCCTCAAAAGAATTAATAGGCATGCGTTTAATATAGCCTTGTTCTGTTAATAAAATAATTGCTTTTTCATTGGCAATTAAGTCTGTATCATCTAGCTCTCCTTCTGCTAATTCAATGACAGTTCGTCTGGGAGTTGCATGACGTTCTTTAATTTCTAAAGCTTCATTTTCGATAATTTCTAAAATCCTTTCCCGTTTAGCTAATATATCTTGTAAGTCGGCAATTTTTAATAGTAATTCTTCATGTTCTTTTTCAATTTTTTGTGCTTCTAATGCGGTTAATCTTCTTAACTGCATTTGTAAAATTGCATCGGATTGAACTTCAGATAAACCATAATTTTCCATTAATTCTTGTTTAGCAGTAGGGGTATCAGCCGCACTACGAATCAATTGAATAATTTCGTCTAAGTTATCTAAAGCAATTAGTAAACCCTGTAATAAATGATCTCTTTCCTCGGCTTTTCGGAGTTCATATTCTGTTCTCCTCGTAATAGTTTCAACCCTAAATTCTAGGAAAACTTCCAGATATTTTTTCAGAGTTAATAACTGAGGTTCGGAATTTACTAATCCTAAAATATTCGCTCCGAAATTTGCTTGTAGGGGAGTTTGTTTGTAGAGGTTATTGAGTACAACTCTCGGATAAGCATCTCGTTTCAGTTCGATAACAATACGCATTCCAGTCCGATCGCTCTCATCCCGGATATCAGAAATACCATCAATTTTTTTGTCATTAACCAGTTCGGCAATTTTTTCAATTAATGCTGCTTTATTAGTTTGGTATGGTAACTCGGTGACAATAATAGCTTCCTTGTCAGGGCGCCCCCGTTGTTCGATAGTCTCTATTGTCGCCACACCCCGCATGGTGATGGAACCGCGACCGAGGGTGTAAGCATCCCGAATCCCAGATTTACCTAAGATTTGAGCGCCCGTAGGAAAATCAGGACCTGGAATATGGTGCATTAACTCGTTCTCAGTTATTTCCGAGTTGTGAATAAGTGCCACCAAACCATCAATTAATTCTCCCAAATTATGAGGAGGAATATTAGTCGCCATCCCCACTGCAATACCAGAGGAACCGTTGAGAAATAGTTGAGGAACGCGAGAAGGCAGTACCAAAGGTTCCTGTTGAGAACCATCAAAGTTATCAGCAAAATCTACCGTTTCCGAGTCGATATCCCGCAACATAGCATCAGTTGTCAGCAGTTGCAAACGACATTCCGTGTAACGCATCGCAGCAGGGGGGTCATTGTCTACAGAACCAAAATTACCATGACCGTGGATCAGTGGCGATCGCATAGAGAAATCTTGAGCCATGCGTACCAAAGCATCGTATACTGCTGTATCGCCGTGGGGGTGGTACTTACCCAGAACCTCCCCCACAACACGAGCGCATTTTCGGAAAGGGCGGTCTGGAGTTAAACCTAATTCGTGCATAGCATAAAGTATGCGACGATGCACGGGTTTGAGACCATCTTTAGCATCTGGCAACGCCCGACCTACAATAACACTCATAGCGTATTCTAGGTATGATTGGGACATTTCGTTCCGCAGATCGGTTGGTACAATTCGTGACTCAGCAGTAGTCATATAATGAAAAACTCCATTAAATTTAGAATTAACTAACAACAAATCACCAAAAATCGGATTGCCTCCGATTAAATTTGGTATGATTAAAAAAATATGCTGTTTATATCTAAAATTATAGCACGTTTTGTCTGAATATTTTGCTAAAATAAATGGAAAATAGGGAGATATTTTTAGTTGAATGAAAAGTTAAAATATTGGTATAATTTTAATTAACTAGCTATCAGCTTTTTAACCCAAGTTCAAAAAAATAATCTTCCTGACTGCTGACTCCTGAAGGCTGACAGCTTTTTTTAAGTTTTAGTCAGTTGGAAAACCTATAATATTGATATTTGTAATATGGTTTCTGTTATTTATTCCGATGAATTTCTCGAACACAAAACTGGTATGCTACACCCAGAGCGACCAGAACGTTTAACTGCAATTGTGACAGCTCTCAATACTTTTCCTGACAATGGCCAACTCCAATGGCAGTCACCTACTCCCGTAGAAAAGCGCGATCCATCATTGATGACACTACTAGAAAAAGTTCATACTCGTAGTCATATTGAAGCAGTAGCAGAAATAGCTAATAGTGGTGGCGGTTATCTAGATGGGGATACACCAGTTTCTCCTAAAAGTTATGATATAGCATTGTTAGCGATAAGTGCTTGGTTAGATGGAGTCGATTTAGTGTTAGCAAATGGGAAACCAGCTTTTGTCTTGGCAAGACCACCCGGACATCATGCTGAAAGTAGACGGGGTATGGGATTTTGCTTATTTTCCAATGCAGCGATCGCCGCTCATTACGCTCTAGAAAAACCAGACATTAACAAAGTTGCCATTCTCGACTGGGATGTACATCATGGTAATGGCACCCAAGAAATTGTAGAAACTAATGAAAATATAGCCTACTGTTCTCTACATCAATCTCCCTGTTATCCAGGAACAGGATCTGCTGACGAACATGGTTCCTACAATAACGTACTAAATTTACCCATGTCACCAGGTAGTACAATGGCTATTTATCAACCGACTTTCGAGCAAAAAGTCATACCCTTTTTAGCTAACTTCCAACCAGATTTATTGATTGTTAGTGCTGGTTATGATGCCAACCATGACGACCCATTAGCAGGTATTTCTCTACAACCAGAAGACTATGGATTATTTACAGAATATTGTTTACAAATAACCCACAAAATATTATTTGGTTTAGAAGGAGGTTATGACTTACCTAGTTTATCTCAGTCAGTATTAGCAACAATTGAACGTTGTCTTCAAGTCAGTTGATATCCTCCCGAATTGCGCTAATGTGACAAAGCGATACAGGAAAATTAAATTTGAGGATATTCTCTACTCCCCACTCCCTTTTTTACTGTAACTATTTCTACAGCGTATTTTCATATCAGTGAGGTATAGTCGTACTGGGCAATATCCACGCCGAAAAAAGACTTGATCGTTAATATTTGTATCGCATGGCGCATATACCTCGAACCTGGTGAATTTGGTATTATATAGAATCCGGTTGAACAGTCGTCCGCAGCGACGAAGCGGAAGCAATCTCTTAAAGCTCTGAGATTGTTATCCGTTCCGGAATGCTCCGCAAACCTTCCACTCCGTTCCAGTCGCTGCGGACGCAAGCTATAGTAATTATCCGGATTCTATATTACCGGAACTTGGTATAGCTGATGACCTTTTTCTTTCCTACGCAATGCTGCACAAACATAACTTTGTAATTCTCCTTGAAGACTAATTCCTCTTTCCCAGATAATGACTTAATAACTTATAAATCATAGCTGTCAGCTAAATGCTGAATGCTCGGAGTGACACACATCACTAACAAATAAAAACATACTCACATCAAACCTATGATATTAACTAGAAACTAAATTGAGAACAATCATTAACTAATAATTACTCACATCACCGCATCTAATTATAAAAACCCTAATAATAAAAGAGTCAGTATTAGTTAGTCATTAGTTAATAATTTATATGAAATTACTCAATGTATCACCAGGAAAAAATGTATTTGAAGAAGTATTCAGCAAAGTAATGTCCTCTAGTATTATTACTAGCGATGAACGTGAACAGATTCGGCGTGTATTATTGAGTGGTTATCTAGATGATAATGAATATGCCATGATGAAAACGTTGGTCGATCATGTTAGCCGTGGATTGGTAAAATTTGTTGAATGAAATTGACTTAACTTCTGTAGTATGCTGAGTGCCATTTCAGTTATCACTATCTTTCTCTGCCTTAAGTCAGAGGCTTAAAACCTTATTTATTGGCCAAATAAATAATAAAGAATTACAATATTTAGGGAAAACTCTGAATACACCAATAAATATGGCATCAGGAGTTTTCATAGGGAATCTGCAAAAAAGTTAAAGTTATAGTTAATCTGTTACCGAATTATTAATTATTAATAATATAATAATTCTGGTTTAAAGCCTCCCCTTGGATAGGGGAAAAAAAGAAATCATATTTCCCGACCTTCAATTCCGTAACGGTTTTAACCAGAGGTAATTATCAATTAATGAACTACTGCCTTTTGCCTCAGCTAATTTTATGTGGTGTTTCACAACCAGATTTTATATTCAGTGACAAGCATCACCAACAAACACAAATATACTCACATCGAACCTATGATATTAACTATAAATTAAATTGAGAACAATCATTAACTAATAATTACTCACATCACCACATCTAATTAGAAAAACCCTAATAATAAAAGAGTCAGTATTAGTTAGTCATTAGTTAATAATTTATATGAGATTACTCAATGTATCACCAGCAAAAAATGTACTTGAAGCAGTATTCAGTGACGTAATGTCCTCCAGTGTTATTACCAGCGATGAACGGCAACAGATTCATAATGTATTATTTAATGGTTATCTAGATGATGATGAATATGCCATTATTAACCGGTTGGTTTACCATGTTCGCCGTGGATGGGTAAAAGTTATTGAATAAAATTTACCTATTTATGTAGTTTGCTGAGTGCCATTTCAGTTAGCCTCCTGTCGGAGGAGCTACGCTAACAGTTATCAGTTATCAGTTATCAGTTATTAGTTATCAGTACATCTATCTTAATTTAGAGGCTGGAAATAGGGAATACTCTTTGTTATTTCTATGAAAGAGGAAGCTTGAAACCTTATTTCTTAGCCAAATAAATAATAAACAATTACAATATTCAGGGAAAACTCTAAATATACTAATAACTATGGCACCAGCAGTTTTAATCGAAAACCTTCAAAAAAGTTATGGCTCATCTGTAGCAGTTAAGGACGTTTCCTTTAAGATAGAACCTGGAGAAATATTTGGTTTACTTGGCCCTAACGGCGCTGGCAAAACAACTACCCTACGCGCCCTATGCACCCTAATTACACCAGATGCTGGACGTTTAGAAGTATCCGGTATTTCCGTAACTGACCAACCAAGAATAGCTAGACAACGCCTTGGCTATGTTGCCCAAGAAGTGGCCTTAGACAAAGTATTAACAGGCCGAGAACTCCTGCAACTCCAAGCAGCAATATATCATATCCCTGGCAAGTTGGCCAAAGAAAGAATTGACAAAGTGATTCGCCTCCTTGGTATAGAAGATTGGGCGGATAAAAAAACAGGTACTTACTCTGGTGGTATCCGCAAACGTCTTGACTTAGCAGCAGGTTTGCTACATCAACCAGATGTTTTAGTTTTAGATGAACCAACAGTTGGTTTAGATATTGACAGTCGGGTAGCAGTCTGGGATTTTTTGCGTCAGTTGCGAGACTCAGGTACAACAGTTTTGATTACCAGTCACTATCTTGAAGAAGTTGACGCTTTAGCAAACCGGGTGGCTATTATTGATAAAGGTGTAGTCATAGCAACTGGTACTCCTTCTGAACTTAAAGACAGAGTAGGAGGCGATCGCATAACTCTGCGCATTAGAGAATTTTCCCCTACTGAAGAAGCAGAAACAGCCAAAACGTTACTTGAACCGTTACCAATAGTTCAAGAAGTGATTATCAATGCTGCTCAGGGCAATTCTTTAAACTTAGTTGTCACACCCCAGAGTGATGCTTTAATTACAATTCAACAATCATTGCAAGCAGCAGGTTTACCCATTTTTGGTATTGCTCAAGCGCGACCAAGTTTAGATGATGTTTATTTAGCAGCAACAGGAAAAACTTTAATGGATGCAGAATTAGCTGCTGCCAATAGTCGAGATTTGAAAGCAGAGAAAAAACAAAGTATGCGGTAAGTTTAGTAGAAATTAGGTTTGTTTAGGTATTTTATAAGACTGACTTAGAGGCGTGTAATAGGGGTTAACAGCCGTTAACCTCTACAGATTTTGTGTAAATCCTGATATAATTTTATCTAAGATTAGAGGTAAAACTAAAGGTAAAATTATGGAAGCTGGTTTGGTAGGTTTAGCCGGTTGGGGATTCTCAAAAATTGCTGACTCTTTGTGGGATACTGCCATTAATAATTGATAATGGATAATTGATAATGGATAATTAATAACTGAATAATAGAGGTAATTTATGGAAGCTGGTTTGGTAGGTTTAGCCGGTTGGGGATTCTCAAAAATTGCTGA
>NZ_JBNHEQ010000321.1:2157-5914 GCF_050016015.1 Dapis hubbardiae BLCC-M172 | reverse complement strand
CTCTTTGTGGGATACTGCCTGGGAAAAAGGAGGTAAAAGTCTCACTCAATCTCTGAAGAAAACAGATTTAGAAAAAGCTTTAAAATTCGGTAAAAAATCTATTGAGGTATGGGAAAAACAACTCCCTCCTCAACAACTTTTATTCTATTCGGCTAAAAGGGATGGATGGAACGGAGTTAACAATTTTTTGAGTGAATATTTTAATCATTCTGCCGTTTTGACGGAATTACAAAAACCATTAATTAGTCAAGGTAAGCCAGATATTGATATTTTAATTGCCATCTTTCAACAGGAAGCTGAAGCTAAAAATATTCAATTAAATCAAGGAAGTCTACAGCGGTGGATAGAAACTTTTGTTAATGCTTATTTTAAAGAAACTGATACTTATATTAAATTTCAGGTTGCCAAACAAAATTATTTTGAACAGTTAGCCAATTGGTTTGATGATGTGAAATTTGCTGGAATTTCTGTGCCTGGGCAAGAAGTAGAAAAGTCAGAGAAATTAGCTAACATTTTTGTGATGCCAGATGTGGTAGAAGATGCCTCAACGGGAGGGGGTTGGGAACAGGATTTATTATTAGGAGGAAGTGCGGAACTGGAAAGAGAATTATTGGCAAATACCACAGGTAGAAAATTTTTAGCTTCGGAATTATTGACTCAAACTCGATCGCGCAAATTTGTTATCTTGGGTGCCCCTGGTTCGGGAAAAACAACTTTGATGAGTTATTTCGCGGTGATGTTGGCAGAGAAACAGCCTCAATTTTTGGGTTTAGACTCTGAGACTGACTGGTTGCCAATTTTAATTAGAATGCGCGACTTAGCTAGACATCCAGACAAAAGTATTCTCGAATATGCTCGGATATTTGCCGAGAAAACCATGGCAGTCAAAACTTTACCGAGGGGATTTTTTGAATATTGGTTGGAAGACGGCAGGGCGTTGATATTGCTCGATGGTTTGGATGAAGTCGCAGAGGAAGGCAAACGTTATGATGTTGTCAGACGGATTGAGAATTTTTTAGGGCAGTTTGAGAGAAATATGGCAATTATTACATCTCGTCCGGCGGGGTATCGGCGCGACTTTTTCCGCACTACGGAATTTCCCCACTATCAAATGCAGTCTTTTGATGATGAGAAGATTTCGGCGTTTATTAATAATTGGTATGATAGTCGGTTTAAAGATAAAACGGAGGCGGAAAGACGGAAGGAGAGTTTACAAAAGGCGTTGGATGATAATGACAGGATTAAATTGTTGGCACGAAATCCCTTGTTGTTGACAATTATTGCTTTGATTCATCGGTATCAGGCAGTTTTGCCGAAGGAAAGACATCGACTTTATGATAAGGCGGTGGAAACTTTGTTAATTTCTTGGGATGCGAATAAGGAGTTAAGTAGTGATGGGCGGTTGAAATATTTGGGTTTGGATGACTTGCGCAGGTTGATGGAATTATTGGCATATTGGGTACATACTCAGGGAAATGTTGGCAGTGGTGAGGGAGGCACTTTGATAGATAAGGATGAGTTGATTTCTCAGTTGAGTCGAGAGATTAAGATATTGAAGCAGGTGCAGTTGTATCAAGCAAAGGAGGAGGCAGAAAGATTTGTAGATTTGATTCGGGAACGCACTGGTTTGTTGAACGAGCAGGGGCAAGATTGTTATGCTTTTGTGCATAAGACTTTTCAAGAATATTTGTGTGCTGAGGAAATTGATTATCAGTTGGAGAATGAGTTTGATTTTGGGATTATTTTAAATGCTATTCGAGAACATTTGCATGATGCTCACTGGCGAGAGGTTTTATTATTGTTGATAGCGCAACAAAAGCCGAAAAATGCAGCCAAGGCAATTCGAGCAGTTTTGAATAATGGTAGTGAGTATGAGGAATGGTTACATCGGGATTTGTTTTTTGCTGGAAATTGTTTGGCAGAAAATCCGAAAGGGTTGCGGGGTGCTGATGGTGAGTTGGTGCAGGAGATTTTGGAGAGGTTGGTTGAGTTGGAGGTGAGTAGTGAGGATAAGATTGGCGAGAAAGTTCGGGAGCAGGTCTATGAAATTCTTTGTAGTCTTTATGAAACTGCTTTTGAAAGTCAAGTTTTGGAGATGTTGAAAGATCGGGCAAGTTTAATTAATGAAGAGAGATTGCTTTTTTATCAAGCAGAATTAGGAGAAAAGAATGAAGTAATTACAATATTACTAGCACGGCTCCAAGATGAGAAGCCTTTTGTGCGTGGATGGGCAGTTTATACTTTGGGAATGTTGGGCAATAGTTCACAAACAGGCAACCGCTCACAAATAGGATTAGTCGGTAGCTTTCGAGAAAATATGTTTTTAGTGCATAGAACCACAAGCTATGCTTTGGGCAATAGTTCACAAACAGTAGTCAACAGTTTACTAGCAATGCTTCCCATTGAAAAAGACTCTGAAGTGCGTGGGTTGTTGGCGTTCACCCTTGGCAATTTCGGCAATAGTTCACAAACAGTAGTCAACAGTTTACTAGCAATGCTTCAGGATGAAGATTCTGAAGTGCGTTGGAGTGCTGCTGATGCCTTGGGTAATTTGGGTAATACTTCTGAGACTGTAGTTAGTGCTTTGCTAGAAAGTTTAAGTTTAGATGACAGTTCCGCCACTCGTTACAAAGCTGCTTGGGCGTTGAGCAAATTATCTGATAATTCAAAGACACTGGTTAATCAATTAGTAGAGTTACTACAGAAAGGTGATTCGAGTTTCTACGCTGGAGCTGCTGATACTTTAGGTCAATTAAATGATAAATCTGAAATTGTAATTAATGCTCTATTAACAAGACTAGAATATCCAGATTCTAGTGTCCGTGTTAGAGCTGCTGAAGCTTTAGTTAGCTTAGGCAGCAGTTCGCCAATTATTTTTAAAACTCTAGTGGAAGTATTAGAAGACGAAAATTTTCTAGTGCGTAAAGTTGCTACCCGTACTTTAGGAGAGTTTGTCAATGGCTCAAATACTCATACTGTTGTTAGTGCTTTACTACTAAGACTTAAGGATGTTAATGCTTATGTACGTTGGAGTGCTGCAACAGCTTTAGGCAAGTTAGTTAATAGCTCAGATACTGTTGTTACTGCTTTACTACCACTATTAGAGGATGAAAATTTTTATGTACGAAGGAAAGCTGCCTTAGCTTTAGGCAAATTAGGCAAAAAATCCAACAATATCCTCCCCACAATTATTCAATGGATTCAACAACACCAAGATTCAGAATATGTTGGCAGAGGTATTGATGCACTGTGGTATTTGCTTGTAGGTGAGGAAAGCTGATGTAAAGCTTCGTAGGTTGGGTTGACGTTAAGGAAACCCAACAATAATCAATAATTAGGTATATGTTGGGTTCGAGATACGCTTAACCCAACCTACAGAGGTTAACTTTTAACTATTGTTCAATAAATTCAACAACATCAAGATTCACAATATGTCGGCAGAGGTATTGATGCGCTGTGGTATTTAGTTGTAAGTAAGGAAATTTAAGTCTAGTAGGTTGGGTTTCGTGACTCAACCCAACAATAATTAGATCGGGACTTACGCAGAGCCACCATATCTAGTAGGGGTTAACGGCCGTTAACCCCTACAGGTGGCGCATATTTTCAGATTTTGCGTAAGTCCTGTAGATATATGTTGGGGAAAAGCGATCGCTTAACCCAACCTACAAAGGTTAACTTTTAACTATTAGTCTAGTAGGTATGTGTTGGGTTCGAGATACGCTTAACCCAACCTACAGAGGTTAACTTTTAACTATTG
>NZ_JBNHEQ010000321.1:0-2057 GCF_050016015.1 Dapis hubbardiae BLCC-M172 | reverse complement strand
TTCAATAGATTCAACAACATCAAGATTCAGCATAAGTCGGCAGAGGTATTGATGCCCTGTGGTATTTGGTTGTCGGTGAGGAGAGTTAAGACAATAAGTTAACTTGTAGGGTGCGTTAGACGGCTGAAATTAATACTATGAAAGAAATTCAGTAATCCGTCGTAACGCACCATATCAGCAAAAGTTACTGATAACTGATAACTGAAATTAACCTGCTCCACTACCAATCAAAATATCACGCACTCGCACTGGTACACAACCATGAGTCATTTGCGCTAACTGCATCGGTTCCCCTTTCCCACAAATATCAGTACCACACTGCTCCCATTCCGCAGCATTTCCCACAGCATCAACACTATTCCAAAAATCAGTCGTCATAGAATGATAAGTTACATCTTTCAACATTCCCACAACTTTACCTTTTTTCACCTCCCAAAACGCATCCCCACCAAATTGAAAATTCCGCCGTTGTTGATCGATAGAAAAACTACCAATACCATCAATTAAAATTCCATCTTCAGTATCGGCAATCATTTCTGCTAAAGTTGCAGTATTACTTCCACCATCGGCACCTGCTTCTAATCCTAAATTGGGAATGCGCACCATAGGTATACTTGACCAACTGTCCGCATAAGCACAACCATTACTGCTACCACGTCCAAGTCGGTAAGCTGTTTCTCTGTCTGTAAGATAATCTACTAAAATTCCATCCTTGACAACATACCAATCTTGTGATTTAACACCTTCGTCATCATATCCTACGGTACTACGTCCTCCTGGTTGATTGCGATCGCATTTAAAGTTAACCCAAGGTGCAGCATATTGGAGTTTGCCCATTTTATTGGTAGTAGCAAAACTCGTACCAGCAAAATTAGCTTCATAACCATAAACTCGGTCTAACTCGGTGGGATGTCCGACTGATTCGTGAATGGTTAAAAATAGATTTGTTGGCTTTAAAATTAATGTAGAACGAATATCAGCAGGTCCCTTGGGAGCATGAACTTTTTCTATTGCTTCCGAAGCAACTCTGTCTACTTGACTCAATAAGTCAGTGGGGTTAATATGCTCATACCCAATATTCAAAGGAGGGCGATCGTAACTGCGACTTTGAGCATCATTATTAGCAATAGCTGTGCAACTAAACCCAGGATAACTGCGGTAAATTGTTTGCTCAATTAGGGAATCATTTGTGGAAGCAAATACTTTTTCTTCTTTAGTAAACCTGAGATAAGAAAAAGCTTTTTTAATCCCCTGCTCTTCATAACTTAATAATTTATCATTCAAACTTAAAAGTAGTTCCGCCTTTTCTTGAATAGGAACAGTAAACGGCTCAATTTCGATAGGAGTAACGTAAGTATCGCGGTAGGTTTCTACGGGTACTAACTGTACAGGTGTTTGTTGAGATAGACGACTACCTTTAGCAATATCTACTGCTAAAGCGACGACTCTAGCAATTTCTTCAGGTGTTTGGCGATGACTAGCAGCAAAACCCCAAGCACCTTTGAGCAAAACTCGCACTCCAAAACCAGAACTAACTTTATCTTGTAGTTGTTTGAGAGAGCGATCGCTAGCTGTCAAATTTTGAGAATGGTAAGTACATAACCGAATATCCCCATATTCACATCCTGTATGACGAATTAGGTCTATTGCTAATTTTGCTAGTTCTGTAGTTGGAATTTTTACTGGTGCTTGTACCATTTTATTCTTAGTCTTAATTTTGTTTTATCTATTCTATACCAAATATTAAAAAGAAACCGGGTTTATTACTCTTGCTTTTTAAATCACATAGGACTTATATAAAATCAGGTTGAACAGTTGTCATTGCGACGATAGGAAGCAATCTCCTAACCCTTTGAGATTGCTATCCGTTCCGGAATACTCCGCAAACCTTCCACTCCGTTCCAGTCGCAATGACGGAGGCTATATAGCGCTACGCATTAAGGTTAGGACATTTCTAAATCCTGTTTGCGCAGCATGACCTAGGAAAATCCTTTAACAGCTTCCTGTTCCCTGTTCCCTGTTCCCTGTTCCCTGTTCCCTGTTCCCTGTTCCCTGTT
>NZ_JBNHEQ010000320.1:15012-28777 GCF_050016015.1 Dapis hubbardiae BLCC-M172 | reverse complement strand
TCATAAAGAGAGTTGGGGATTTGTTTGGGCTTGAAATTTGCTAAAGTCCCGATAATATTGTTTGTAGTTGCGCTAAAGCGCCAAAAAATATATCTGGGAACCCTAAAGCGCAACTACGAGCGAATTATAAGTTTTTTACCAAATATGATATAAGTTCAATACTATTGAGACTGATTTTTGAAGCATTTTGATAGCAATTCATTTTTTAGCATGGATATAATCAACAAAGTAAAATTGAGGAATTAACCATAATTTCAACCAAGCATAAATCCCCATTCCTAAAAGTGCTGTAATTACTAAAGGCAAACCTATTTGAATCCGCAAATTATCTGGAAAAATAGCAACTCCAGAGACAATAATTATGAAATAAGTTACAAGTAAAACTTGTAATCTTTGTAGATTTTTCAATGCCTCCCGACAACTGCTACAATGTTGAGTATGTTGTTTGTAACGATCCAATAGTAAGGCGTGATTATTATTTATTAGAGAGTTATTTGCATCACTAATTCCTACTTCACTCCAAGGTAATTTACCACCACAATATTTATCAAACCAATTTCTAAACTCAATGACTGAACGATCTGCATTTGTAGGTAATTTATAAGCTGTTTTCCAACTTTCACTTGATTGTTTTTGTTTCAGTAAATACTCCTGCTGATTGAGTAAAACCATATCTCCATCTATAAGCAAATTTCGAGTTTTGATATGATCCCACCAACGCGGTTTAAACCTGTGAAGTGTTTTCCCAAAATTTCTAGTAGACTGAGCAATAATTCTAGATTTTCCAGGAGATATTGGTATACAATAAGTAACAAGTCCTACTTTCTTTCCAGTATCACCAATAGTAGTTGCATATTCCAACCGACAAGGAGGTTCAAAAGTAATTTTTGTGAAGCCTTTTGAAATAGAAACTTCAACTAAATTAATTGTAGATTGCAGAATCTCCATAGGTATAGGTCTTGCTTTGTCTCGATTACCTAGTACACCATGATGAGCAAAAGGAGCATGACTAGGATCTGCTAAATTTTCTATGAGAATTTCCCAACCATATTCTAGATCGCGGACATAAGAAGACCACACAAAACCTTTCTCAGCATCTATGTTTGGTGATAATGGTAGGGGTGTTGTAGCAGCTAAGTCTGCTGTTTTCGCATCAGGCCAAACCCAGAGTAAATCATTTTCTTGACGCACTGGTAAGGCAGTTACACAGAAATTTTGCCGATTTTTTTCTATAATTTGCTTATTTTCAGCTTGAGGAATATGAGTACAGATACCTTCAGAATCAAATTGCCAACCATGATAACTACACATTAAATTACCAGTTTTGTCATCTACACGACCCTCACTTAAGGGTGCTAGACGGTGAGGACAAACATCTAAAAATACCTGATAATTCTGAGAATATCTTGCCTTCCAGATGACTAGGCGCATTCCCAACAGAGTTACTGGAACAGGTATTTCTGGGTCAAGGTCTTCAAGAGGTGAAAGAGGGTACCAATGTTGAAAAAAGTTGAATTCGGTTTGCATTTTTTTTGTTGTTATAGTTCAAAAATTAGGGAAAGTAAGAGGGAAGAAAGAAGAAAAAAAGTAGATCGATCTAGTTCAACTAAAGATTTTTTTTGGTAATTTTATTATCTTAAGGGAAAGGAAGAAGGAATAAGGAAGAAAAAAGTAGATCGATCTAGTTCAACTAAAGATTTTTTTGGCAATTTTGTCATCTCAACAGCTACTCTAATAATTCTATACTTTATCAGTTTTGGTCTTATCTGTTTGGGTAGCATTCCGCAGGAAACCATATTGAATTATAGAGTTATACCAAATCCCGTAGTATCGGTATAAAAAAGCCTAGAAACCGGGTTTGTTTTAAATACCCCACTGTCAAACATCTACCTACCACAAACCCGGTTTCTGTTTTTCCTCCCTACTCCGTCTTTTCATGACGTTTCAAACATCTAATTGCCTCTAACAAACCTCTAGCTTTATTAATAGTTTCCTCATACTCTGTTTCCGGTACAGAATCTGCAACTAAACCAGCTCCCGCTTGTACAGTTACCGTATGTTTACCATCATTTGTTGGTCTAACAACCATAGTTCTAATCGTAATAGCACTATTCAACTGACCATCAAAATCATAATGTCCATAAACTCCAGAATAAACCCCCCGCCGACAAGGTTCCAATTCATTAATTATTTCCATCGCCCGAATTTTTGGCGCACCACTCACAGTTCCAGCAGGAAAACAAGCTTTCAATAAATCCCAAGCAGTTCGATCGTCTGCCAATTCTCCTACTACATTACTAACAATGTGCATCACATGAGAATAACGTTCAATTACCATTAACTCATCAACTTTGACTGTTCCCACTTGACAAACCCGACCCAAATCATTGCGACCTAGATCGACTAACATAATATGTTCCGCTCTTTCTTTCGGATCTTGCAACAACTCTTCAGCTAAAGCATTATCTTCTACATAAGTTTTGCCACGACGACGAGTACCAGCAATAGGTCTCACAATTGCAAGGCGTTTACCATCGGGGGTGTTTTCTGCTTTCACCATCACTTCGGGACTCGAACCAATAATTTGCCAGTCACCAAAATTAAAATAAGCCATATATGGAGATGGGTTTATTAGTCGCAAGGAACGGTAAAGACTAAAAGGTTCTCCTGTATATTCAGTCGAGAGTTGTTGGGAAATAACTACCTGAAAAATATCTCCTGCTTTGATGTAGTTTTTGGCTTTCTCAACATTGGCACAAAATTCTGCACGAGGTGTGTTGCTGGTGTATATATCTGTAACTTCTTTGTCTTTTTCTCCTGGTGGTTGCCATTCTAATAAAGTATTTTGTTGTGAAAGGGGAGATTGTAATTTATCTACTAACTGAGAAACGCGATCGCAAGTTTGTTGATAAACTGCTTCTAAGTCTACCTCTGGAGAACTGATATCGGCGTAGGCGATCGCCCATATCTTCCGTTTCACCTGGTCAAAAACTAACAAATTATCCACCTGCATCCACAAACCATCAGGCAAATCATTTTCCGTAGCAGGATAAACAGTGACACGAGGTTCGATCCATTTAATTAATTCATAACCCCAGAAACCAAATAACCCGCCAATACCAGGAGGTAATTGAGGTAATTTTACAGGTTGATAGCGTTGGAGACAGTTATCTAGAGCATCAAAGGGATCGCCCTCAAAAGTTTTAACTGTACCATCCCGATAAGTTTGGGTAGTATGGTTGCCTCTTGCTGACAAGATCCATAATGGATCGCAACCCAGAAAACTATAACGTCCAATTTTCTCCCCACCTTCCACTGATTCTAGTAAAAAACTGTAGGGGCGATCGGCACAAACACGATACCAAGCAGAAACAGGAGTATCAAGGTCTGCTACCCATTCTTGGTATACAGGGACAAAGTTACCTTGTTTTGCTAGTTGGGAAAATTGGGAGAAGTCTGGAAATATCATAAATTTTGAAATTGGTATTAGATTAGAGATTCAGGAACCAACACCTTTATATAAATTACAGCATTTTTTAGGATTGATAATTTTATTAGTTACATAATATTAGATCGAGTTAGGTTTAACCTATTTGAAGTTTACTTTTTAAATTATGTGTATTATCGGTACTTTGATATTTTTCACTATATTGAAAATGCCTTCAAAGCGTCGAGGGGTAATACCATTTCTCAAAAACATTTCTACATTTTGTAGAGCAGGGGAGTGCGGGAGTGGAGGAGTGGGGGAGAAGTAAAAATAACAATAATTAATATTAAATGAGCTACAACTAGCAAAAAAAAGATTTGATATGTAATTATTAATTAATAAATGCAGTCGTACCCAAGTATAGCATTAATGCATGGGAATTGGTATAAGGTAAATACGTTGCTCAGGCTAAAAATTGCTCAAACCTAGATATATCAGGAAACAGGTTAATTAAATATCAAACCTAGACTATATAAGGGTTTGATACTATTTTTAACATATTTTTTGTGAAAGTACCGTTATTTAAAAGTCAATTCTTAATAGATATCTCTCTTCCTAAGAGAGTTTCTATAAAATAAATCTTAAGAACTGCTGTAAGGTTTATTATTGGTGGGTTACGGCAAATCACACCCAACTATTAAGTTTAACTATTAATCTGTGCCTAACCCACCCTACTGGACTGTTTCAACTAAAATAGTGCATTAGGGAGTAGGGGAGTAGGGGAGTAGGGGAGTAGGGGAGTAGGGGAGAAAGATTGTTGTTGGGTTTTTCCGTTGGAAATGCTCCGCAAACGTTCCTCAACCCAACCTACATCTATTGCAACATTTAAGATGAAACAGTCCACTACACAAGGATTTAATATTTTATTTACATATACCCTATAAAGTCCTAAAACTTTATACCTAATAGGACTGACGCAGAAACCGGGTTTATCGACGAAATTTCGTGATTTGAAAAAATCAGTGCAATAAACCCGGTTTATTATTTGGGTGCGTAAGTCCTGACCTAATTAACTTAAAAACTCCTGTAATACCAATTTTAGAAAAGAATTTTACGAATAGTAAGGGCGATAAAAAGACTTTACAGGAGATGCCCCTTTGACTAATAAGATAAGTGATGAACTAATAAATGGCATCGAAGCTATTTATTCTGACTCCTGATGAATGAGGACTGACTCCTAAAACAAACCATAGTATTTGTAGCCAACATTTATCATACTTGGTCTGATACCAATTTAATAAATGTTGGCTAAATCGGATAAACTTTGATTATAACTATTTTATTTTTGATAAACTTCTCGATCAGAGATTTTTTCTTCCTTCTTCTTTCCTTCTTCCTTCCTTCTTCCTTCCTTCTTGCTTCCTACTTCTTCCTTCTTCCTTCTTCCTTAATCAAATTAAAACCTCAGCTTTAGATGAAATATCTGAAAGCCGAGGTATTAATCATCAAACGATAGAAAATGCCAAAAATATTGCCAGTCTTAAAAGCCTATATTATTTACGGCTCATTCTAATCTCATATTTTAACTGATAGATTTAATCCTATGCGTCATAGGGTTTTTTACCAGTAAACTTAAGAGCAGCAGGTTCTGGGTTACTGCCAATATTACGGTCAATCTTACCTACATAAGGACGGCCTTCATTTACCTTCTCAGGGAAAACACCATCTTTCGGATGCAGGTATTCATTAGAACCATCAGGAAAAACCCGATAGATTTTGAAGTCCTCAATTTTGGGCTTAAATTTAGTCCGTAGTTGAGTACCGAGGGCCAAGCATTGCTCTTTGCGGGCTAAATAGAGTAGGTTTTCACCTTCATTCATAATAGCTGCGCCGCCTGTAGGCATTTCAAACACCTGTTCTTTAGAGCTAGTCCAAGTAATAGCGTACTTTTCTTCAACTTCAGCCTTGGTTAGCAAGCCACCAGTGCTGCCACCAAAAATTGGAGGTTGTCCTGTTAGTTCGTCTGCCATAGATTTCTTATATGAACCTTTTTATGGAATGGTATCACCAGGGTTACTCAAGTTTAAGAAATTGTAAGGTTCTGTTACAAAAGGATGATTTAAACTTATGCCCCATATTTGGCCATTGACTCCGATCGCTGCTTTAGTTATCCAAATTCTACGATTAAAAAAGTGGGTAATTGCAATAGTCCCCTTGAATTTATCAATACTTTTTTTTAGTCTAAATAAAATAATGGAACAATATTGCCTTATTTTAATTTCTCCAAATCAGAATCACTATTTTATTTTTTAATTATCAATCCCAGTAAAAATTACTATTCTTAGTTAATTTGAAGGTTATATTTTTTATTTTTTATTCCTTCACAAAAATCAGGTCAATAGCCTCTCCTAGGATAGGGGATGAAAAAAATAAACTTCAGTATTTCAAGCTTTTGGCTTGAACAGTCGGTACTGATAATTGAAATGACCTCAATAAATTTATTTTTCACTTAATAGGATTGAATTCTATGCAAGTAATTTTATTTCGTCCTCAAGGTAACTTAGATTTAAAGGGTAGTTATAGACTCAAGCAAATCGTAGATAAACTAATTTTCCAAAGCCAAAATTTTTACTGGGTAATAGATATGGCATTGGTCAACAAAATTAATAATTTTGGTTTAACTACTTTAGTGGTAGTCCAGAAAATTGCTGAAAAAAGAGGATGTAAATTATATCTTTTAAACCTTCAAGATGATATTCAAGTAGTTTTTCAGATTACCGGATTAGACCAAAAATTCAATGTCTTAGAAGACGAAACATTCCTCAATTCATTAAAAGCTAAACTACTACTTTGCTAGCTCTCCAATTGATTAATGAACTTCCTTTTGTCTTTCTTCTTGCTTCTGACTATTACCAACAATTGGAATAGTAAAATGAAACTGACTACCCCGATCTTTACCAGCCGACTCCGCCCAAATTTGACCCCCTAAACGACTAATAATCTGACGACAAATAGCTAAACCTAAACCAGTACCACCCACACTGCGTCGTAAAGCACCTTCTTCTTGATAAAAACGATCAAATACAGCCTCTAACCGATTAGGTTCAATCCCACGACCAGTATCAGAGATACTCACCTTCAACATATTCTCATTATTAGAAGTTGCTCTAATTATTACTCTTCCTTCAGCTTGAGTAAACTTACAAGCATTGTCCAATAGTTTTGACAAAACCTCTACTAGCCATTCCCCATCCGCTAAGACCAAAGGTAGTTCTGCGGATACCTGGGTAGTAATATTCGGCAACTCCCTCTCTAAGTTGTGGGCACGAATACTACTTAGAGCTAAATCAACACATTCTAATAGAGGTAGATATTCTATATTCCATTCAACTCTACCACTTTCTAGATGAGACAATGTTAAGAAATCTTGCACAAGATGACGCATTCTATCTGCATCTGCCAATGCAGTTTCTAGCATTACTTGACGTAACTCTTCAGGCATATCTGGTTCTTGACTCAAACTTTCTAGGCAAACTTGAATAGTAGATAGTGGAGTCCGTAACTCATGGCCAGTAATAGCAATTAAATTACTACGAGTCCGGTCAAGAGCCTCTAATTGTTGATTTAATTCTTCTAGGTGAGTATAAGTTTCTGCCTGAATTAAAGTCATACTTAACTGAGTAGCGATCGCTTCTACTAAATCTATTTGTTCTTCAGACCAGTTATAGGGACATGAGCCACAATTATGTAATTCCACCATACCTAATAGTCGCCCCTGATACAGTAGAGGTATCATTAACCAGCTCTTAATCTCCCATTGAGATATTAAGTTTTCCAGACAATTTCTCCTCTGAGATTTGGCAGTACCTGAAGTTTCTGACACCAAATACTCAGGTAGCAAACTTGTATCTTCTATATAAACTCGCCCTTGAGTTTGAACAACTTTTTGAAACAGATCATTATCTTTTAGAGGCCACACCTGATTCAGCAAAGATTTTACTGATACACCCAAATACTCGTGAGTAATAGTTGCTGTTCCATCCAGAGGGCGACACTGATAGATCAAACATCGGCTGGCCAAAAGTGCTTCTCCCAATTCTTGGACTGCCACTTTGATAATCTCATCAGGATCTAGCGATCGCCTCATAGCAGAAGAGATAATATTAATCAAGCGTTGTTTTTTTTCCTGGGCCGCCATTGAGCGATAAGTTTTAAGTAACTTATATTGAGTTGCTTGCAAATAAGTCACCAAACGTTCGGCAAAAGGATGATTAAAGTTAGTATTTTCATCTACTACTAAAGCTTTCTGGAAATTAGTATTATTAGAAGGAGATTTTTTTGCCTTCCTCAAATCTAAATTAATGCCATAAATTTCTATAGCTGCTTGAACCTTTTCCTTTAACTCTGGTCTATATTTAAGGATTCGAGCAAGTAATAATTTGGCAGATTGGAGACATACCTGACGGTCAAAAGTCCAGATACCTTCAAACCGACGTGCTTGCTCCATTCCACTGAACTGAGATGTTTCATTAACTAGGCCATAATTATCACACTCATTGCAAATCAAACAACTTGAATAATCTTGACCAAGCACCAATAGATTCCATTCCCTACTTAAAGCATCTCTAGGATTAAAAGCTACTGTTTCGTGATACTCAGAAGAATTTTTAAACTCCGTTTCTGGTGCAGCTAGTACATATACTTGGGATGTTAGGTTCGCAATTCGTCGATAACGGTGAGCTTCTTGACGATAAAAACGCTCTTTCTGAAAAGTCGCTATGACCAGAGGTCGATCGGAGCTTGCTAAAACCTGGTCTTCCATTGCATGAGAGAGAGCAGTCAGGGATGACTTAAAGTAAATTTGTGGTTTTATCTGCGGAACCTCTAGCACCAGTTCTGCCAATACGGATTTATGAATGGTCATCTGGCGGTTGATTTTTAACCTATTGCATCAATAACATCAAATATACATTGTTGATTTGACATTTATTTATAGAAGTTATTCCTATTAAGTTTTCAACCTCTTAGTGGTTTAACGCTTTATGAACAGTTGCTATCATTTGGGATAGTCTTACACTTTCTCCATGTTCGTTTTTAGTATCTGTTTCACTTCGCAACAGAAAAGAGTTAGCTTCTCTATAAGAGGCAGCTCGTCACTAGGAGGTATGTCTAAGGAGCAACTATCTAAAAAACTTATTGCCGATAATTTTACCAGTAGTTGTTAACAGTTGTACATTCATTAACGAAAATTAATTCTATTTTATTAGGACTTACGCAAAGACCATGTGTATAGCGTTCAAAACTATAACGTTATAGTTTTTTAACTCTATATGTAGTACCTCTGCGTAAGTCCTGTTTATATCAAGTATATTTTTATAGATATTTTGCTTCAGAGATTCAACCCGGTCTGTCCACAAGATTGAAATAACATATTCTACTACAGTAGGTGTCCTTGTGAGACACTGCGGGACTCGGTTATCTCAGGTTAGGGTTTGCGCAGAATGACCTATCATAAAAAATCAAATCAATTATCGTACATAAATAATCAATTCTTTCCCCCTACTCCCTCTTTTCTGGAGAGGTTTATTGCAGTCGCTTTCTGAGATTTGCTCTCGAATAGTCTTACAGTTGCTCCACAGAAACCTGCTATTAGTAATCAGCTTTTGCAACAAACCAATAGCAAGTTTTTGACAGTTTACTAATTTTATGGTATTTTATTATTTCCTTGTTTCATCTTGGGTTTCACCACTTGAACCAAGCTCAGAATTATAAATAGCATCCAACTGTTCGCGAGCTTCTTGTACATTAACAGACCGCATCACTAACAAAGGTTCATCAATAAAATTCCCAGATTCATCCAATAGTTCTGGATGTGGAATTCTACCAGACTGAGAATAAGAGTCACGAGCAGACCCCCCTCGGTTGGAAGACAAAGATTGAGACTCAAGTCCCACTGTTAATAGACTACGGATTAAATTACGAACAGCCAAAACAGCAATAGTAGTGAAGGCTAGGATATAAAGCAGATGTAACATAGTGTTCTCCTCAAGGCTAGATAGCCACTCAGCAAATTTTAAAAAAAATTAAACAGTTTTTCTGGTTTTATTACTTTGACTCTGGATAAGTTTTATAAGCAGAAATTGTCTTATTTTGATATTTCATCATCATTTCTAGAAGAAATAGTGTTGTCGCCATAAATTAACAATTATCAACTTCAAAACTGTTTCCTGGGAAAAAGTCAACCGAACATATTTCTTAATTCAGGATATGAGTCTAGGTTGAGAGTAAATTTGATTGTGATTTTACATTCTATCTAGATTGCTCTTTGCGGAACCGCATCGCAACTTGCCAACATTCGGTTAGTAGCTGATGCCAAGGCATAAGCACTGTAGTTTCCACCCCAACTTGACCTTCAGTTGCTTGAAAAAGAGCTTGTGCTGTATTCACTTCCTGTTGAGCTTGCTTCACCCTATTAAGTAGGTCGAATTGCTCACTGCTACTCAGAAAAGAAATTTCTTCTCTCTCCAATAACTGGCGGGAACGCTCAAACCAGTACCCGAAATCCTCTAACAAGGGTTGCAGTACCGCTTTAAGTAAGTCTGGTTCTGGCAGTTTGGGGTTTAGCATTTTTTTAAATTTAGTTTCTTATTCTAGTTTAATCTTAACACTCTTTACACTTTTTAACATTTTGCTTAACAAATGTTTTAAAATCAGCTATTGAGATTTTAAAACGACAGGAATAAGGATTTCTCAGCCAAAACCAGTTACCTTCTACAATTATATTCTCAATAAAACCTTATTCATTTATACATACTTAAGGTACAAAAAATGCTATTGCTCACAATAATTTTTGTGACTTTAGTCAAAAGTCACAATTGAAGCTTTACAGTATCTAAGCTTCCAGGCATAAAAAAACAAATATCCTAATTTCATTTTGTTAGCCTTCAGAAAAACTTAAAAGACCAATATAAAATAACAGGAGCCGGAAACATTTACTAATAGTCCTTGCTTGAGGAAAAAATACCTTAAAAACTTAAAAAATCAGATCAAAAGCTTATAGTAGTTTTCATGCTCGATAGACCACAGTAGTAATCACCGGGGGGCATGATGGAAGATTTGTTGATGTCGCAACTTGAGGATCGAGAGCTTTGAAACTAGCCTTTGACTCCTGTACGGGCGAATGGCCAGCAAGCCCCTACGACTCCTGACTACCTGACTCCTACAACAGTTTTGTGGTCTACTCAACTGAAAAGCGCTGTCTGCAGAATCCTGTCACATCAAATAGGCCATTCTTTTAATATATCTAGGTTTATAGCGGTTTTCACTTCATGACTTGCATTACTTCTTCCTTCTTCCTCCTCTCCTAGATAATATGAGCCTTCTTTCTTTAACCCCAAATCTCTGTACTCTAAAAAACATGAAAACTGCTATAAATGATTTTCAGCCTATTGAGCTATTCCCTTTGCCCTTTTTAGATTTGCAGCTTTTTCGGCCACAAAAACATCAAACTCCCGTTAACCCTAAAAAACTGAAACGCAACGTGACCAATTTCTTTATGTATGTGTGATGCCTGGGAACCTGAAGTTAAAATCTATCCTTTTTTCCTCGGAGACGGGCAAAAGTTTGTACCGGATCTTGACTTTGAACTGCTAATTGTAGAGCAGGTTGCTCCCAGCGCAGAAAAGGATTTGTACGTTTTTCTACACCAATCATCGATGGTACAGTTGCTTCATTGCGACTACGCGCTTCCTTAACCTCAGCAAAACGAGATTGTAAATCAGCATTTTGCTCGTCAACAGTCATAGCAAACTGTAAATTTTTCAAAGTGTATTCATGGGCACACCATATTCGTGTATTGTCAGGTAAATTACGCAATTTACTCAAAGACTCTACCATTTGGCCTGGTGTCCCTTCAAATAAGCGACCACAACCACCAGCAAACAAAGTATCGCCACAAAATAACTCTCCTGTTTGTCCAGCAGCTACAGGAGGAAAATAATAAGCAATATGGCCACTTGTATGGCCGGGCACAAACAAAACCTCTCCGACTCGCTCGGCAAAATGGACGCGATCGCCTTCCTGTAAAAATACCTGTTGTCCAGGAATTCTACCTCGGTCCTCAACTCCACCATAAACTGTTAATTGGGGAAACTTTTGGATTAACTGTTGATTAGCACCTACATGGTCGTGGTGATGGTGAGTATTGAAAATAGCCACCAACTCAGCCCCCAGTGATTGAAGTTTCTGTAGCACTGGTTTGGCTTCAGCGGGGTCTACTACAGCCACAATATTTTGATTTGGGTCATGTAGTAAGAAGATATAGTTGTCTGAAAGTGCTGGTAGTCTATAAATTTCCATAAAAACTCAATTAATACCTGATCTACAAAATTTTTATTCAGGGATCTTGACCTCTTAATTATTAAATTAACGTAGTTAGGTAATGAAGGTATATATAACAGTAGAAAATGATTTGTAAAAAATCAAAAAATACATAAAAACTCTGAAATTATTATCCTTTTTTTTCCCTACCCTAAGATATTTTATGTACAACCATGGTGATAACTGCTATAGTATTGATTCCATATTACTTTCAAAGGTGTATTATTAAACACATAATCCCAAATTAACAAATCATAAATAGATAGTAGATTAAGAACTTATGTTATGGAGTGAGCAAAATCAACCAAAGGTGACAATTAATCAAATGGTAAACCGAATTATGACATCAGGTAAACTCAGTCGTCGGGAATATCTACAGCTTACTTCGGCAATTTTATCGGGCAAAAAAATAACAGATGAAGAGCGACATCAAATTAATCAGATCTTTGATTTTATTCAAATGGGTAAAATTAATTTGATTGATGAGAATTAGTCAAGCTCATAGCAGAGCTAAATTTATGGCAAAATAAAATCACATCATCATTATTCAACTAGGAAAAATGATCGTTGTGGATCAATAATAAATCAAAATTAATCTGAATAATTTTTAACTAATTATTGACCATTAAATTATCACATAAAAATACTTGATTTTACGGTTTAAAAATCTAAATAAAGAGGGGATAAAAATTAGTAATTACTGATATTAATTTTATCAGATTCAACACTAAGCCAGAAATAAAAAAGAGAATAAATTAATGATAACAAGTCAAAAAAACTCATTAATCAGAGTCCCAACTGGTTTATTAAATGTTAGTGTAATAACAGAAAATGCCAGAAAATCAAGTACCATAGAAATCAAACTTTCTCTAGTGATTCCTACATATAAAGAAAGTCAAAATATTCCAACGCTTATCCAAAGACTAACTCAACTATTAGATACTCAAATTCCTCATGCCTATGAATTAATTATAGTAGATGATAATAGCCCAGACTTAACCTGGGAAGTAGCTCAGAATATGGCACGAGAATACCCACAACTACGGGTAATGTGTAGAGAAAAAGAAAGAGGACTTTCTACAGCAGTAGTTCGTGGTTGGCAAGTAGCAAAAGGAGAAATATTAGGAGTTATTGATGCTGATTTACAACATCCTCTAGAAACCCTTTTAAAACTATTAGCAGAAATGGAAAAAGGCGCTGATTTAGCAGTAGCTAGTCGTCATGTTCAAGAAGGGGGTGTCAGTGACTGGAGTATAGTTAGAAGATTTTTGTCTCGTGGGGCTCAACTTTTAGGATTAGTTATTTTGCCTGGAGTAGTAGGGCGAGTCTCTGACCCAATGAGTGGCTATTTTATGGTTCATCGGTCAGCGATCGCTGGCCAAACTCTTAGCCCAGTGGGGTACAAAATCCTGATTGAAGTTTTATGCCGAGGTAATATTCGGTTGGTGGCAGAAGTAGGCTATGTTTTCCAAGAACGTTTAGGAGGAGAAAGTAAAGTTACCTGGAAACAATATATAGAATATTTACAACACTTGCTAACTTTAAGATTTGCTAAATGGCCGATTGGTAGATTTATCCGATTTGTTATAGTTGGCTTTAGTGGTGTATCTGTAGATATAGCAATATTTTATTTATTGCGTGAAGCTATGGGTTTGGGCTTAACTGGCAGTGCTATGTTCTCTGCTGAAGCAGGAATTATCAATAATTTTTTGTGGAATGACCTATGGACTTTTGGAGATATCTCTAGTTCTCAAGGTGGTTGGCAGAAAAGGTTTAAAAGGTTATTAAAATTTAACTTAATTTGTCTGACTGGCTTGATTTTTAATTTACTAATTGTGAACTTATTATTTAATCTTTTTGGAATTAATGAATATCTGGCTAAGTTAATAGCGATTGCTACTGTTACTTTATGGAACTTCTGGGTAAATATGAAACTAAGTTGGCGAGTGACTCAAGTAG
>NZ_JBNHEQ010000320.1:0-14912 GCF_050016015.1 Dapis hubbardiae BLCC-M172 | reverse complement strand
ATAAGTAGATAAGTAGATAAGTAGATAAGTAGATAAGTAGATAAGTAGATAAGTAGATAAGTATATAATTTATAGATATATAGTAATCCGCGCATAGGTTGCGAACAAAACATCTGGTAAAAATGCAACAGCTAATCTGGCAACAGGCAACAGAGGTAATGGTTTTAAAGTTTTTATCTATTTTTGACAAATGATTTAGGGTTGCTATAGTTATTTTAAATAAGAATGGAATAGAGAAAATTTTATCAGCCCTTTAAATCAAGTGTTAAAGCCTAAGCAAGTATTCCAGACTTAATTAAAAATTCTATAAATATAAATATTTAGTGGTATGGCAAGCGTTGCTCAACTTTTTGAGGTAAAGTTTATTTTTATTGTTTTCTTTTCCCACCTGTATCCCTGTTCTCTAAAATATAAAATTTCTTATCTAACTCACAGTTAAGAATTACTATAGTTAGTTAGTACCATTCAGGATACATCAGAAGATTTTAAAGATTTAATTTGACTGTGTAACTAGGTTAACATTGAGTAGATTTATGGTTAAATGAAAAAAGTATTAGGTAAATTTGACTGGTAATCCCTACTTTAGATGGTTAAAAGTTTTTGGACTAACACTAACCTAGAATTTGGAGGCTTGCAGATTTGGTAAAAATTTCCATAATAGCTAGCGATCTATCTAGCAGTGGAGCAGGTAGATGGGGAGGAGCAGTCCGTCCTTTTTTATTGTCTCAAGCTCTAAAAAAGATTGGATGCGATGTAGAAATATTAGGCTTTGTCGATCCAAATTCTCCTATAAATATTAGTCAGGCTGAACTATCAATTATCCCTATTGTTAGCAAGAAATATTATCCGGGATTTTTACTTTCTGCTAAAGAGCTATTAGACAAAATTAGTGGAGATATTATTTATGCTTATAAACTTAAACCTAGTAGTCTGGGTTTAGCCTTAATCAAAAAAATGCAGGCCAGTCGCCCAGTATTTTTGGATATTGATGATTGGGAGCTAAGTTGGCATGGAGGAGATAATTGGAAATATCGTCCCAGTATTAAACAATTAGCTAGAGATATTTTGAAGTCAGAAGGAGCTTTACGACAACCAGATCATCCCTTCTATTTAAAATGGATCGAAAGTTTGGTCTCAAAAGCAGATCAGGTGACTCTACACAATCAATTTCTCAAAAAACGCTTTGGTGGTATTTATCTACCAAATGGCAAAGATACAAATTTATTTGACCCAAATAAGTATGATCCAGAGGTAAGTAGAACTCGTTATGGCTTGAGTGATTATAGAATATTAATGTTTCCAGGAGCGCCTCGACCTTATAAAGGAGTGGAGGATGTTTTAATAGCTTTAGACAAACTCAATCAGCCAGATTTAAGATTGGTAATTGTGGGTGGTAGTCCTTATGATGATTATGACCGTCAATTAAAAGAAAAATGGGGACGTTGGATAATTCAAATGGCAAAATATCCACCTACAGTTATGCCAGAAATTGTAGCTGCTGCTCATATAATAGTGGTTCCTCAAAGAGATACTCCAGAAGCAAAGGCACAATTTCCATTAAAATTAACTGATGGAATGGCAATGGCTAAACCAATTATAGCAACAAAAGTGGGTGATATTCCTGAAATTGTAGGAGATACTGGTTATTTGGTCGAACCTAGTTCTCCCGAACAAATAGCAACACAAATTGAATTAATATTTAATGATTTTACATTAGCAAATAGCCAAGGAATTAAGGCTAGAGAAAGATGTATTAAATACTATAGTATCGATGCTATGGCTACTATTCTATCAGACTTAATCAAAATTTAGCGAGTAGGTATTAAAAGTCGTAATAATTCAGAGAGTCTAACTTAGAGACAAGGAAAATATCAATGTCTGGAAAAGAATTTATCTTAAATTTTATCCTTCGTAAGCCTTTCAATTTTCAAATTATTGGAAACATTATATTAGGATTTACTAGCGGAATATTTAATGGAGTTAATACAGCTCTAATAGTACCTATACTATTGCAAATTTCGGGGCAAGAAATTGAGCTGAAAGGTTCTCCGCCGATAATTAAATTTTTACTATCTCCTTTTGACGGAGTTCCAGAAAAGTATCGCCTTGTAGTAATGCTTTTAGCGGTTATATTAACTATTGTTCTAAAAAATTTAACGGCGTATTTAAGAAGTTTGTTGACAGTAGCCTTTAATCGTAGTTTGGCAAATACTATTAAATCAGAAATGTTCCAAACATTAATGGACAGCGATTTAGACTTCTTCACGAAAGTAAAAGTAGGGGATATAACAAAGCGTTTAGGCTCAGATACAGCTCAAAGCATGCAAACTATTAATGCTTATGTGAATTTAATAACTCAATTAATAACAGTTTCCTTATTTGTCAGCTTACTAATTTCTATTTCTTGGCAACTTACTTTGATTTCTTCTCTATTGGTAGGTTTAATAGCAGCAATTAATCAGCTATTTATTCGTCAGTCAAAGAAATTGGGAAATGTTTTAAATCAGGAACAAAAAAATTATGCCATTAAGGTAATTGAGACTCTAAGCGGTATTCGGTTAATTAAATCAGTAAGTAGTGAAAATAGAGAATATAAACAGTTAAGAAAATTAATGCTTTCCTTAGAGAACACAGCACTGAAAGAAAAAATGAATTCAGCGTTAATAGCTCCAGTAAATGAAGTGACAAGCATGATCACGGTAATCGGTATTCTATTATTAGGTAGATATTTATTTGCCGATCAAATTGCAAATGTTTCTGCTATCCTACTTACCTATCTTTTAGTTCTATTTCGTTTACTACCTATTGTATCGCAAATTAATAACAGTCGCAATCAAATTGCCAAAGGTGCCGCTAGTTTTGATATGGCTGTAGACTTATGGAGAAGAGATAATAAACCAATTATGAAACCTGGTTCCATACCTTTTCAAAAGGTGAGGAGAAAAATTCATTTTAAGAAAATTTCCTTCTCTTACCCAGGTAATGATAATTTGGTTCTCAAAAATGTTGATATATCTGTGCCTAGAGGTAAAACTTTAGCATTAGTGGGAGGTTCAGGAGCAGGTAAGTCAACATTTGCTGACTTACTACCAAGATTTTATGACCCTATTTCTGGTTCCATTACTATAGATGGTATTGACTTGCGCGAGTTTGATATTACCACTCTTAGAAGGAAAACTGGTATTGTTAGTCAAACAACTCATTTGTTTAACGATACGGTAAAAAATAATATTATCTATGCTCGTCCTGATGCCACAGAGAATGAAATTATTGAAGCAGCTAAACAAGCTAATGCTTATGATTTTATTATGGACTTGCCTAAGCAATGGGAGACAGAGATAGGCGATCGCGGTGTCATGCTTTCGGGAGGCCAACGACAAAGATTGGCCATTGCTAGGGCGCTATTGCAAGATCCAGAAATATTAATCTTAGATGAGGCCACCAGTGCCCTTGATACTGTTTCTGAGCGTTTAGTGCAGGAGGCCATTGATAAATTAAGTCGCGATCGCACAGTTTTAGTTATTGCTCACCGTCTCTCAACAATTCAAAATGCCGATCAAATAGCTGTCTTAGACCGTGGAAAGTTAGTTGAAATGGGCAGTCATTTAGAACTTTTAGAAAAACCAGATGGTTACTATCATCGTCTCTATTCTATACAGTTTGGCGACCCATCTGAAGCTGATAAATATATTGACCAGCAAGTTTTAGCTAAGGCATCTTATGAAGCTCGTGGTTTTCTCAACAAAATTATTGGTTCTTTAACATTACTAAGTGATGAGATAGTTGATACACCTGAAGAAAAAATAGAACTTACTGAGGAAGCTTTTAAGTCATCAATTTCTCTTTTAAGAACCTTAGAGATATTTGAAAATCAAATGGCAAATCATAAGAAATCAGAAGTCAGAAGTCAGAAGCTATAACTTAGAAGTTCTATCAAATTTATGGGTGCTACTTTGAGGTTTTCTAGTTATCTTAACTCTCTATTTTTACTGAAAAACTAAGTTATGAAGCCTCTCCATTCATGGATAAAAAAGAGAAAATTTCTTTTAACCTAATCTTTAAACCCTAATTAGGGCTTGCTGATTAAATATAAAAGCCTTGACAGATAAAGCTAAGTGCCTTTTTAGGTCTGGAAAAAGTACGAACTTTTAGGTCAAAAAGGTTCAAAAATTTAGGATTTTTGCTCAATATTTAGAGAAAAATCACTCTTACTATTCTTCCGACTACATCCTCTAAATTCCCCATTTATCCTGACTTATGACTCCTGATGACTGACTCTTACCACTACTAAAAGACTTTTTCAGCAAACGCTAATTATTAATTGTTAATTATTAATTATTGAATACTCCCTACTTCCTTTTTCTAATATCCATTCCTCCAAAATGGGGTTCACTAATTCTGGTGCTTCATCTTGAGGACAATGACCAACTCCAGGCAAAGGAATAAATTTTTCTACAGTTTTAAACTTGGCAAATTCCTTTCCCAATTCAATATCTTCCCAGGGGTCTTCCTCTCCCCATAAAATTATGGCTGAACAGGGTAATATAGGTAATAAATCTTCCGCTAAAGGTCCTTGAGAATAACCAGTAAAAGCTACAAAAACGTCTACTGCTCCCTCATCTTTTGCAGGTTTCAATAATATATCGATTAATTCATCTGTTACTGCTTCAGAACGTTTATATGCCTCCAACAATACTCGCTTAACTGTTTTCTTTGTTGCCAACTGGTTAAAAAATAACTGACTTATCCACTTGACTTTTAGCAACTTTTGTACTAATGATGCTCCTTGACTACGATACCAAGGAAGAGTAGACTTTTTCCTTTCATGCAGAAGTCTCAAAGAACAATTGATAATTCCTACCCCTAAAATAAGATTGGGATTATCAACTGCTGTCTGCATTGCGACTATACAACCAATAGAATTTCCCACTAGAAAAGCAGGGACACCAACTATTTCTCTACAAAAATCACTAATTTGTTGACTCCAGGTTTCAAATGTGTAGGTAACATCTTTGCTTGGGATAGGTTTAGCTGAACCACCAAAACCTAGTAAGTCGATAGCATAACAGCGACAACTGGCAGCTAATACAGGAATATTTTTACGCCAATGTCCCCAAGAAGCTCCAAAACCATGTATTAATATCACAGGAGGGCCCTGTTCTCCTTGACTTTGGTAGCATATTGGCCAGCCTTGCCATGTCCAAGTTTTTGTGGTAGTCATTTCTATAGATAGTATTTCTAAGGAATTTAATTATTTTACCTATATGAATTGAAAAAAAGTTTGGGACAAATAAGTTTTAGGTAGTAGTTAAATCGTATCAGTTACCATCATCAGGTGAATCCTGTTTTGAATAGTCATAACTTATCTATTGATTGTTATTAGCAACATTATTTGATGAATTTGGTATAAATTATTTGGGTGCATCTCAATTTTGAAGAAAGGGAAAAATTTTTCGCTTTTAGGGAAAAGGAAAAAAGTATTTTTGCAAATTATGAGATGCACCCAATTATTGATGATTTTAACTTTATCTTTCAGAGATATTTTGTTGACAAAATATTAAGGTTTAAACAGAAGCTGTCACGCATTTAAGTTAGTTATTTAGATAAAGCAACAGGCAGCAGGAACAAGATAAAGTCTTGAGTTTCAGTTTGGTAATTATCAAATATATCGTTGAAATTATGAAGATGTTAAGTAGTTGTGCTTTTAGGAATTTCCTAGTTGAGAAAGGGAACAGGGAATAGGGAAAAAGAATTGATAATTTATGGATAATATTGGAAATATATAATAAAATGTGTAATTAATTTTGTATCAGCACTTAGTTATGAATTTATATGCCTAGCTAATAGAAAAGCTAGAAATTAGGAGAGTTATTGTCTACAGAAGATTAGCTATATTTTAGTCAATATTTGATGAAGATTTGGATAATAGTTTTGTATTTTTTATCACTTTCTCAGGGTAGGGTGTAATAAATTTATTTTTTGTTATTTGTTATTTACAGATGATTTGGTTAAGTATTTTTAAAATATATCTATGAGGAGGAAAAACTGATAGTTAATAGAATTATATATTTAATGCTTAAGTCCAGATATGTATACAGATTAGGTACAATCAACTTATATGATTAAACATTAGCATTTAACATTTATAATAATCAGATAAGTTTTCTCAGTTTTTAGCTCGATCTTAGAAAATTAATAAAAAATGTCAGTAATTTATCCTACATCACTTCTACCATTTATTGGTTCAGAAATTGAGCCAGATTACACTACTGCTAAAGTAGCAATTGTACCAATTCCTTATGAAGCAACTACTACTTATAGAAGAGGTTGTGTTAATGGTCCGGCAGTATTATTAGATGCGTCTCAACAGTTAGAATGTTATGACGAAGAATTAGATAGAGAAACAGGTTTGGAAGTTGGTATCTATACCCACGAAGCTATAGCAGATACTCGTAATGGAAAAAAAATCTCTCCATTAGATATGTTAAAAGTTACCCAAGAAACAGTAGAAAAGTTAGTGAATGATGGAAAGTTTGTAATTGGTATAGGTGGAGAACATAGCATTACAAATGGAATAGTTAAAGCTTATAAAAAAATATATTTTGATGAACCTTTTACTGTGATTCAAATAGATGCTCATGGGGATTTGCGATCTGAATATGAAGGTTCAATATATAATCATGCCTGCGTCATGCGCAGGATATTTGAAATGGGATTACCTACAGTACAAATTGGTATTCGAGCAATTTGTAAAGAAGAGGCAGATTTAATCAAGGAGAAAAATTTAACCGTTTTTAGAGCAAGAGAAATAGCTATTCAATCAGATTGGATGGAAAAAGCAATAGTTAGTATTCAGACTAAAAGAGTATTTTTAACAATAGATTTAGATGGAATTGACCCAACATTAATTCCCGGAGTTGGTACCCCAGAACCAGGAGGATTAAATTGGTATTCTTTAACTGTATTTTTGCGGAGAGTTTTTGAATTACATGAAGTAGTAGGTTGTGACATTATGGAGTTAGCTCCAATTACTGATTCAGTAGTATCTGAGTTTACGGCAGCGAAATTAGTATATAAGCTTATTGGTTATCAAGCATTAGCTCAAGGTTGGTAAAAATATGAGATATTATAGTAATGATTCACCTATTAGGTGATGAATAGTTGGTACGCTACACTAAACAGTTTTTGAATAAAACAGGTAAGCATTTGCTTAATGTGAATTACTATTTGGCTGATGGCTGAGTGCTAACTGCCGAATACTCACATATTATAGAAAAATATTTGTTTTAAGTAAGGTGATTTTTTGAGAGGGAATAGAAATATGAGTTTGACTGATATGAATGGAACCAAAATTGATAATTATGCTCCAGATTTTGAATTGCCAGGAGCAGATGATGAGGTTCATAATTTAGCTAAATATTTAGAAAATTATCAAGTAGTTTGTGCGATTTTTTTGAGTAATGAATGCCCAGCAGTAAATTATTATATTTACAGGATTAAACAACTACAAAAAGACTTTCAAGAACAAGGAGTAATAATAATTGGTATGAATGCTAATGATGCAATAATTTCTCCACAAGATAGCTTTGAAAAAATGAAAGAATTTGCTACTAATAATGAACTGAATTTTCCATATATTCGGGATGTAACTCAAGATGTGGCAATTAGTTTTGGTGCTGAGAAAACTCCCCAGGCTTTTTTATTAGATCGAGAAGGAAAGTTAAGATATTGTGGCTTAATAGACGATAATGTTAATTAGCCAGAAGTAGTAGAAGTTGCTTATTTACGTCAGGCGATCTCCCAAATTATGGAAGCTAAAATAGTAACTCCATCTACTACACAAGCTCTTGGTTGCTCAATTAAATGGCGCTATAAATTATGATTCAAAATTTATATGGTTGGATTGAATCAACAAAATAAAGCGTCGATCATCCTTTATCAGGTAAAGTTGTTTTTCTTCTTTTATGTTCCCTGTTAAGGTGTTCCCTAGAACCTATAATTTTTCACGGAAAAATAAAGGTATCAAGCCTTCTATTTTAAGAGAAAAAAAGTTCTCTAGTATTTCCTTATATTCAATTCCATTATGGTTTTAACCAACCTGGTAATTATCCATTATCAATTAATGAACTCAGCAGTATGATAATTGCTAAATCATCAGATAAAATTAGTTACACAAAATTCAATCTGAATCCCCTATCCAGTTACAGCAGTTTCCCATATATTGACAGTTAAGAATGGGCGAGTTTAGAAGTTATCCCCGTTATGACTACTACGAAGTTTACCGGAGCAGACCCTCAATACTTCTATCCAATACTTATAAAACACTTTCGCAAAGACTGCTCCGAAAAAAAATCATAAACAACTGAAGAAATACCACTTTCTCAATTTTTATCCTCTAATTCCCAAGAATAAAATAGTCGAAAAAAGTAACTCAACTGGTATCGTATTGTGGAAGCAACTTTAGTTGAGAAAATACTCACAGCATGGGGACAGTTTATCAACGGGTTTTGCTCAAGTTGAGTGGCGAAGCCTTGATGGGGAGTCTGGGCTATGGCATTGACCCAGCAGTAGTCCAAGGAATTGCTCAGGAAGTGGCCGAAGTAGTGGCCACAGGAATCCAAATGGCAATTGTAGTTGGAGGCGGTAATATTTTTAGAGGTGTGAAAGCAGCTTCTAAGGGAATGGATAGGGCAACAGCAGATTATGTTGGTATGATTGCCACTGTGATGAATGCTATTACCTTACAGGATGCCCTGGAACAAGCAGGAGTACCAACAAGAGTCCAAACAGCGATCGCTATGCAGGAAGTGGCCGAGCCTTATATTCGTCGCCGAGCTATTCGTCATCTAGAAAAAGGGCGAGTAGTAGTTTTTGGTGCGGGTTCTGGTAATCCATTTTTTACCACTGATACTACTGCTGCTTTGAGAGCGGCAGAAATTGAGTCAGACGTGATTTTTAAGGCCACTAAAGTTGATGGGGTTTATGATTCTGACCCACATAAGAATCCAGAGGCCAAACTATATAAGTCCCTGACTTACGGGGAAGTCTTAACTCAAGACTTACGGGTAATGGATAGTACGGCGATCGCTCTTTGTAAAGAAAATAATATCCCGATTATTGTATTTAACCTTTCAGTTTCGGGTAATATCTGTAAAGCTGTTATGGGAGAAAAAATTGGAACTATTGTAGGAGGTTTTGATGAATCTAGAAGAAGCTGAAGATAAGATGCAAAAAGCAGTTGAAGCGACTAAAAATTCTTTCAATACTGTTAGAACTGGAAGAGCTAATGCTTCTCTTTTAGACAGAGTAATGGTAGACTATTATGGAGCTCCGACTCCACTCAAATCTATGGCAAATATTGGGACTCCAGATGCTAGTACAATTACTATTCAACCTTTTGATAAAAGTAGTCTCAGCTTAATTGAAAAAGCAATTAATATGTCAGATGTTGGTTTAACTCCCAACAATGACGGATCTATTGTTAGGTTAAATATTCCTCCACTAACAACTGAACGTCGCCAGGAAATGGTTAAGTTAACAGCAAAACTTGCTGAAGAGGGGAAAGTTTCTGTCCGGAATATTCGTCGTGATGCCGTAGATTCAGTTCGTAAACAAGAAAAAAAGAGCGATCTTTCTAAAGATGAATCACGAGATTTACAAGACAAAATTCAAAAGAAGACAGATAAATACATCGCCAAAATAGATGAGTTATTAGCTGCTAAAGAGAAGGATATTAGGACGGTTTAAAAAATTCTTGAACATACAGATAAACAAAAGTCAAAAGTAAAAAAGTAAAAAATTAAAAGTTCAAACACCTCTAGATCGACAAGGTATTCAAAATCAAGTATCTTAGAGAATAATAGGTAAGGTGGGAACTCTGTGACTTTTGCAGGGGGAGGTTTTATAGATGGTTTAAGCAAGTCAATAACTTATCTATATAAACTTCCCCTACTCAATAGGTATTTTCCCATTCTCACAAATCATAAAAAATCTCACTATTAAAGTTAGAAGAAATGTTTGATTGTATAATCGTAGGAGCAGGTCCAGCAGGAGGTACAGCAGCTTATCATTTGGCTAAGAAAGGACGTTCTGTTTTAGTCATAGAAAAAGAATCTTTACCTAGAGTTAAAGCTTGTGGTGGTGGGGTCTCTCCAGCGATCGCTCAATGGTTTGACTTTGATTTAAGTCCGGCAATTTCTCTGAAAGTCAAAAAAATTCGTTATACATGGAAATTAGAAGACCCTGTAGAAGCAGATTTACCTGTTCCTATGTGGATGGTAAAACGGGATGTTTTCGATCATTTTCTGATCCAAAAAGCTACAGAACAAGGTGCAGAATTAAGAGACAAAACAGAAGTTACAGGGATTGAATTTAAAAGTGATCATTGGGAAGTTAAAACAAATACGGAACCTGTTACTGGTCGTTATTTAATTGCTGCCGATGGAGCTAAAGGCCCAATGGCTAAATGGTTGGGTTTTAAAGAATCTAAAAAACGCCAAAGTATAGTTTTTGAAGCACCATTAAATGACTCTAATCAAAAAGCTAGCTTTGAATTTGGTTCAGTTAAAAATGGAAATATTTGGGGTTTTCCTAAAGCTGATTCCTATTCAATTAGTATTGCTACTTTTAGAGGTGGGGAACCCAAAAATATCTCTAAAGATTTGATAGAATATGCTCAACAAATTGGTGCAAATGTAAGTCAAGATGGATTATTAGAGGGAGCTATTTCTCTATGGGATGGAGATAAAAATCTTCACACTCAAAATGCTGTATTGGCAGGAGAAGCAGCAAGTTTATCAGACCCTTTATCAGCCGAAGGTATTCGCCCTTCAATTTTTAGTGGTGTAAAAGCTGCTGAAGCTATAGATGAAGCATTGGGAGGCAATGGGGATGCTCTGAAAAAATATACTCAGATAATCAATGAGGAATGGGGTGCAGATATGGTTTGGGCGGGTCGTTTAGCCGGAGCATTTTATCGTTTTCCTAAAGTAGCTTATAAAGTGGGGGTTAAGTTACCAGCAGCTACCACAGTAATGAGTAAAATTCTCTGTGGAGAATTGCGTTATGCGGATATTGCTAGTCAAGCAATTAAAAAGCTCAGTAGTAGTTTTTTACCAGGCAGGGGTTAAGTAAAAGTCAAAATTCAAAAGTCAAAATTCAAAAGTTAAGCCGAAGTCAGAAGTCAGAAGTCAGAAGTTAAGTAGTGGGCCGTTTCAACTAAAATAGTGCATTAGATTTGTCATTGCGAACGACAGTGAAGCAATCTCCAGACACTTTTCTATTGCAACATTTAAGATGAAACAATCCAGTAGGGTGCGTTAGACGGCTAAAATTTAGACTGTGAAAAGCATTTAACAATCCGTCGTAACGCACCATTTTTTAGATGTGTCAGTACACTAGCTTGATTATATCTAGTCTACTAGGTCATAGTAGACCCAGAAAAATTAAGAAACTCAAATAATTCTTTGAAAAGGAATACAATATGGCATTTCACAAACTGAAATTGAATCAGGTTTTTGGAATTTCACGCCTATGTTCCTAAACATACCTATGTTGATAGAAATAATCTCGATCAAAAATTTAGATATTTGCTTGATTCTGGAAGCCACCTAGTTATTCATGGCGCTTCAAAGCAATGTAAAACAGTGCTAAGAAGAAAAAATTTACCAGATGGAAAATGTATTAAAGTTCAATGTACTAACAGAACAGATATTAGTCATATATATTCTGAAATTATCAGGCAAGCAAAAGTTAACGTACCAACTGAAGTAACAAATAAAATTTCTGGTTCTGCGGGCGCAAAAGCTATGGGTTTAGGATTTCAGATAAATGGGGGCGTAAATGGTGGCAAAGAAGAGAAATACAAATTTCCAGGTTTTAGTTTAGATAACATAAATTACATTGCTGAAGTAATCCAAAAAAACAACAAAAAAGTAGTAATTGAAGACTTTCACTACTTATCAAAGGAAGTAAAGGAAAAATTATCATTTGACTTGAAAGTGTTTTGGGATTGCTCTGTTTCTTTTATTATTATGGGAGTCTGGTCAGAGGATAATATTTTATCTTACTACAATGGAGATTTAAGTGGTCGTATTGAAGAAATAGATGTTCGATGGAAAAACGAAGAACTCGAAAAAGTTCTGGAAATGGGAGAAAGAAAATTACAAATTTCCTTTAGCGATAATATAAAAAAATCTATCCTAGATGATTCTAATGGAAATGTCGGTTTATTGCAGCTTATTGCAGGAAAAGTTTGTTTAGCATCAGGTATTACAGATAACAATTCTAGAAGCAATGGTACTATTATTAACTTTAACTCTCTGGAAAATTGTCGTTTACAAATATGTAAAGACCTCCTTAAAAGGTATAGTTTATTTACTGAGAAATTTAGTAGAGGATTTAAGAGTGAAGCTACTCAACCGATTTATGAGAATTTACTGCGTATCTGCATGGAAGCAAGTGATGAAGAGCTACGGTCGGGTATACACAAAGACATTATTAAGGAGCGCCTCAAACATCTAGATATAGAAGTAAACTCTCCATTGAGCGATTATCTTAAAAGAATAGATAATCTACAGTCACTAAGTCAAATTTATCCTATTGTTCTCTCGTATAACAAAGATTCTGAAAAGGTTCAGTTAGTAGATTACGAGCTTTTATTTTTTCGTAAATATATTGGAAAAGATAACTTACCTTAGCCGTGGTTACGACAAGATTAGCCTCAAGTTTATAACCTCTTTTTTGATATTATTTATAATCATTTTAAGGGGATGAAAAAAATAAACCTTATACCAATTTCATAAAATATTGCTACAGGCACAACATAGGGAACAGGCAACAGGGAATAGGGAATAGGGAAAGAACAACATAATAAAAAAAGAGTAAAAAAGGTTTTATTTTTACAATTTATGGAATTTACAATTTTTTATTGTAGGAATAAATCCCAAATTAAGATGTAACTGCCTTTTTTTAATTTGGTATTACTATTTCTAGAAGCACTGATAACTGAAATGACCTAAAATGCTAACCTTAATAAGGAAGGAAGTAAAGAACCTATAGCGTGTACAAATTGATTGGGTTTTTCTGGTTCTGGAGGATTCAAACGTAGGTCAATAATTTCCACCAAATATTCTGATAATTCTTCACCTTCTTTACTACCTTTAGATACAAAAATATCCCGAGATTTTTCAGCATCTGCAAGAGCCGCATCAAGATTTCCGAGGTCGGCAAGAGCCATACTTCTAGCAAAATAAGCAGCAGCTAAATCAGATTTTAAACTAATAGCTTGGTTATAATATTTAACAGCATCTTTATAATGTCCTGCCTTTGCTTCTGCAACTCCTAACCGATAAAAATCTTCAGCTTCACCAACATTAGATGGCATTCCCACAACACCTAATAAAAAAGCATTTCTGAGGTCAACACCTGTTAAATTTGCACCTGTTAAATAAGCATTTCTTAAGTCTGTACCAGCCAAATTTGCACCAGATAAATTTGCACCAGTTAAGTTAGCACCAAATAAACTTGTACCAGCTAAATTTGCCCCAGATAAATTTGCCCCTGTTAAATTTGCCCGACTGAGATTAGCTCCGCTCAAGTTAGCTCCTTCTAGATTAGCACCTTGAAGATTTGCCAAGACTAAACCAACACCAGTTAATTCGCAATTAGGACATTGTTTGCTAGATAATAATTTTTGTGTATGTTGAATATTCTCAGCAATGGCTGGATGATTAGGAAAAACTGCGCTAAAAACTAAGACAGCAGAAAGGATTTTGAGTCTCATTTTTTAAATCTTTAAAAAGTAGCATATTTTGGTGCTATGTTAACACCAAATTGATAAATCTAAGCATAGATATGGAAGGTTATTTCACTCATCAGTTATCAGTACCGACTGCTGAAGCTAGAGGCTTGAAATACTCAAGTTTACTATTTTTTGGTTAAGAAGCCGGGTTTCTCAGGGGAAGTATAAAAGTCTCACGGAACAAGAAACCCGGTTTCTAGTTTCTAGATTAAGTTGGGATAGCTCTGCTAAATTCTTCATAACTTGTACCATCTGGCATAATTGTTGCTTGGAGAGCTGCTCCAGCCAAATTAATATCAGAAATATTAGCACCCAAAAGACTCGCTCCATTTAAATCAGCAGCACTTAAAATAGCCTCTGTTAAATCTGCTCTCATTAAATTTGCGCCAATTAAATCTACTCCTGCCATATCTGCTCTGGTGAGGTTAGCACCAATTAAGTCAGCTTCATTAAGAATAGCTCTTCGGAAATTAACACCATATAGGTTAGCTCCATGTAAATCTGTTTCATAGAGGATAGCTCTTGAGAGGTCAGCATCTATCATATTAACTTGGCTAAAATTAGCACGACTTAGGTCTGCTCTGGTTAGTTTTGCTCCTGTTAAATCAGCTATGTTAAGTTTAGCTCCTACTAGAAGGGCACCTGACAAATTTGCTTCACTTAAATCAGCTCCAATTAGATTCGCTCCACTAAGATTGGCTTTGGCCAGGTTTACTCGACTAAGATTGGCCCGACTCAGGTTTGCACCTGTGAAGTCAGCTTCAAAAAAATTAGCGCCTTCTAAGTTAGCTTCTAGCAAATGTACTTCATGTAAGTATAGGCCACTGAAATTTCTTTCTCCTCTTGCATATTGCCTTAATAATTCGTCTATTTTCATTATTTGGTTAATCATAAATTTTCTTTGAAATATACTCGCAGCAGAATTGATAAACAGGATTTTATTTTGTTGATTTTGTCACTCAAATTTATCCTGCCTCATTATTTTTATACGGGTATTCAAAGATTAATTCAGAAGAGTGCATCTAAATTTTGAAGAAAGCCAAAAATTGATCGCTTTTAGGGAATAGGGAATAGGGAATAGGGAATAGGGAATAGGGAATAGGGAATAGGG
>NZ_JBNHEQ010000319.1:6826-15129 GCF_050016015.1 Dapis hubbardiae BLCC-M172 | reverse complement strand
CTCATAAAGAGAGTTGGGGATTTGTTTGGGCTTGAAATTTGCTAAAGTCCCGCTATCTTAATTATAAGTGTTCAACCGGACATGGTATTACTCCCCCCCTGTTCCCTGTTCCCTGTTCCCTGTTCCCTATTCCCTCTTTTCTGGAGATGTCTATTGAGCATATCTAGTTTTTCTTATTCTTACCACGAGTAACAGTTAAACCAGCAGCAACTACTCCTAGACTGAATAATGACTAGCTGTTAATGGGAAAATTGGTACAAAATCGAAGTGTATCAGTGATTTTTGGCGATCGCTGTCACTATATAAAAAGGAGGAGAAAGTTTTTTATTACTAATTATATCAAATCTGGTATAGCGCTAGGGAATAGGGAATAGGGAATAGGGAACAGGGAACAGTAGACTGTTAAAGGGTTCCATGATTTATAACTGCCCTAACCTTAATGGGTAGTGCTATAGTATTGGAAAAAAGCAGAGAAACCGGGTTTATTAAATAGCCCACTCACTAATATCTACTTCCCATAAACCCGGTTTCTTATAAAACTTGAAAGCAAGCGGATTTGATATTACCTGGACATAATATAAGTTGGGTTAAGCAACAGTACAACCCAACAACTATAAAGTCTATTTTGGGTTGCAGGTTACTTAACCCAACCTACAAAGTGCCAATAAGTATTTAACTGAATAGGATATAAAATCTAGGAACTACTTCCTTACACCCAACCACCTTATATTATCGTAGCCGAACCAAAGGTTAGGACGTTACTAAATGCTCAAACTCATTCAGGGATTACTTCTGACTTCTGACTTTTGAGTTCTGACTTGAGCGTAGCGCTATATGGCAGTCAAAGAGCGATCGCTGGAAACTATAGCACTACAAAAAAGTTTTAGCAGATTAATAAAATTGAAATCCCTTACAAGCAATAGTTTTGACTTGAGCTGATAGCTGATAGCTAATAGCTGAATGCTATAACAACTATACTCATTTAAGGATTATTTTCAATACTACCTGTAGCAGAAGTAGGAGTATCACCAGCGGTATTCTGTGGTTGTATCAGTTCTTTTTGTTTATTGCGGAACTGTATTGCTGCATCATTTAGACTATCACGTTGTTCGAGCATATATTCTTTCATGTTCCGGTTATCTCCTAGTCTGGAGTTATGAATTATGTCGAACATATCTATTCCGCCTGAACCAGTGAAAGGATCGGGGTTATCTATTGTTTGTAAGTCCTGTAAAGGATTAACTGTATTATTTTCATAAGATTGGGCTAAAGTTGGCTGAGGCAGGAAGATAGCGATCGTTCCTGTAGTTAAGGTGCCCAGAAGAAGTTTGGTGAAAAGTTTAGTAGACATAATAATGTAGTATTTTGTTTTTTAGGAAACTTTATAGATATACTACGATACAACTTTTTTGGTATTTTTAAAGCACACTTAATTTCTTTAGTCAAGGAAAAATTTATTTCTATCTACTGAATTCTGACTCCTAGTTCAGAAAGACGGACATTTGGCAAAACGACTATCAAAAAACCTCACCTTGCTGGCTTTCCCAACCCTAATCCCTATTTAGGGATTGAAACTGCAAACAAAAGAGCAGTGCTGATCCAAACTATCAACACTGTTCTCGACTCAATCTATTAACATTTTCAGATAAATTATTACTCCTGTCTCCTGACTCCTGACTCCTGTCTCCTGACTTCTTCTTTAAGCAAACCGACGACGTAATAAAGGTTGAATTGCTACTAGAGTCACAATATCAAACACCAATAACACCAATAACGCTGCCCCAAAGGAAATATCACCAAAAGGTGCTTCCATAACTACACTACCAAAAGAAAAATCATTGTGTAGATACAAATAACGAATAGGCTCGATGGCATAGCTCAAAGGATTTAAACTAGCGACTACTTGTAACCAACTGGGCATAAAAGATAGAGGTGCCAGAGCAGTGCTAGCAAATAACAAAGGTAGGTTAGTTACAAAAATCACTGCCAAAAGTTCAATGTGTCCTGGTAAAGCAAAAGCAAGACCTAAACTTAAACCAGTCACACCCAAAACTAACATTAAAACAATCAGGGCAATAGTAGCTAATCCTAATATATTAGGTAGTCCTGCACCCAAAAACGCACCAGCACCAATAATAATAGCTGATTGAATGAAACTCAGGGTGACGATAAAAGTAGCTGAAGCTAAGACAATAGAAAAGCGAGATGTCAATGGCGCCACCAATAGACGGTTAAGAAAACCAAATTCTCTGTCGAACATCACTGGTAAACCAGCATTGAGGGCACCAGCAAAAGCAGTAAACACAATAATACCGGCACCGAGAAATTGTCCGTAGTTTTGACTGTCACCAAATAAGCCTTGAGGAACATTCTGGAAAAGTGCCCCAAATAGAATTAACCACATTAGAGGTTGAATAATTCCAGCAATTAATGTAGAAGGTCGTCGTTTGAGTTGTATGAATAACCGAGTGGTTAATGCTAGGGTTTCTTGGAAAAAATCTCCTACCAGAGAACCGGAAGTTAATGGTGTTGTCTTGGTGTCAGACAACTGACTTATATTAGTTTGGGAAGGGGTAATAGTACCACTCATATTAGACTTTAGATATTATTAATGCAGAATTTAGGGGCAAAAGATTAACATTGTTGTGGGATAATTAAAAGTATTTATTGTATTTGCCCTTAGCAATGGCCTTTGCCCCATACACTGGTAATTTTAACACCGCTATTCAGTTATCAGTTATCAGTTATCAGTTTTTAGTTTTTAGTTATTAGTTATTATTATCTCTGATATAGAATCCGGTTGAATACTTGTCATTGCGACGATACGAAGCAATCTCATAGGTCTCACGAGATTGCTATCCGTTCCGGAATGCTCCGCAAACCTTCCACGCAGTGACCGTCGCTTCGGACTTGGCTATAGAAATTATTCAGATTCTATATGACTGAATGCTTGCAGTATTCATTTAGCTCGCATTTAGCTATTAGCTTTGCTAAAGAATCAAGGAATGATTAGGGGACTAACACAGCTAATGAGTTTGCAATTAGGGAATTAGGTTCTGTAGGGGCGGGTTTCACAGTTAAGTTAACGAGTTTTTACATTGAGTTAAATAAACCCGCCCCATAATTATATAACCGATAGTTCTAGGAGCGGGTTTATCTAAATCTTAGAATAAGCATGAAAATTATAGCTAAAACCAAAATTCTAGGAGCGGGTTTATCTAAATCTTAGAATAAGCATGAAAATTATAGCTAAAACCCGCCCCTACTATTCCAATATTTTAGGCGTATTACACTACTAGGGTTAGGTAATACCATTTATCCAAAACTTTATCTATTTCAGAGTAGGGGAGTAGGGGAGTACGGGAGTGGGGGAATATAGGGACGTTGCATAAGGGCGTCCGTACAAATTAAGAATAATTAACTTTAACTTACCTAGTTCAGCAGCAAAAAATTTATTCTACTAAAGTAATTACTTAGTAACTGAAGTTTTAATTAAGTAGAGCATCATTTGCATGGGAATTGGTATAATAACTAATTTCATTCATAGCTTTTAATTCTCTTCACAACGAGAATTTCCCTAGCTGATGGCTGAATGCTGAATGCTTACTTTAATGATATAACCCACAGTTCTAGGGGCGGTTCGGTGTAAATCTTAGAGTAAGCATGAAAATTATAGCTAAAACCCGCCCCTACTATTCCAATATTTTAGGCGTATTACACTACTAGGGTTAGGTAATACCATTTATCCAAAACTTTATCTATTTCAGAGTAGGGGAGTAGGGGAGTACGGGAGTGGGGGAATATAGGGACGTTGCATAAGGGCGTCCGTACAAATTAAGAATAATTAACTTTAACTTACCTAGTTCAGCAGCAAAAAATTTATTCTACTAAAGTAATTACTTAGTAACTGAAGTTTTAATTAAGTAGAGCATCATTTGCATGGGAATTGGTATAATAACTAATTTCATTCATAGCTTTTAATTCTCTTCACAACGAGAATTTCCCTAGCTGATGGCTGAATGCTGAATGCTTACTTTAATGATATAACCCACAGTTCTAGGGGCGGTTCGGTGTAAATCTTAGAGTAAGCATGAAAATTATAGCTAAAACCCGCCCCTACTATTCCAATATTTTAGGCGTATTACACTACTAGGGTTAAGTAATGACCAATTTCATTCATAGCTTTTAATTCTCCTTGTGAAGAGAATTCCCTTAGCTGATGGCTGACTGCTGAATGCTGAATGCTGAATGCTTACTTTTAACTTCTACCAATGAAAATTTTGAGCGAATAAACTTTCTTTTTAATCTTTTAATTATTTTCAGATCCTAAAAATTTCATTCTATATTATATTAACTTGGAACTGGTTGGAGAAAAACTGTCCAAACAGATTAAATTCTAGCGAAAAAAAACCTATGCTTAAACTTTCTTTAGAAAATCTAAAGGCAAAATTTAGGAAAATATTAATATATAAAATTGGAGCCAAACTACTAGGATTTTTTGAAAAGCTAATTCCTAGTTATTCCTTAATTGGTGATACAGCATTTTTTGAGCCTCACCACTTTGAATGGGTGGAAGAGATAGACGCAAATTGGATATTGATTAGAAAAGAGTTAGATGAACTTCTGAAATATCGAGATGATTTACCAAATTTCCAAGATATTTCTCCAGACCAAGCTGATTATACTAGCCCTGACGATTTGTGGAAAACATTCTTTATGTATGGGTATGGAATAAAAGCAGAAAAAAATTGTCAAAGATGCCCAGAAACAACTCGTTTAATTGAAAAAATTCCAGGAATGAAAACGGCATTCTTTTCAATTTTAATGCCTGGTAAACATATTCCCGAACACCGAGGCCCATACAAAGGAGTTATTCGTTATTTATTAGCATTAAAAGTACCTGAACCAAAAGAAAAATGTCGTATTCGTGTCGGCAATGAAACTCGTCACTGGGAAGAAGGAAAAAGTATGATTTTTGATGATTCTTTCCCCCATGAAGCTTGGAACGAAACTGATGGTGTCCGTGCAGTTTTGTTTTTAGATATAATGAGACCGATGCGTTTTCCCCTATCATTTTTGAATGAATTAATGATGAAATTAATTGCGGTTTCTCCTTATATTCAAGATGCAAATGTTAATCAGAAAAACTGGGAAGACCGTTTAGAAAAATTGTTTGCCAAGGAAAATAAAAAAGAGAAAGTTTCATCATCAAAATAGTAAAAAAGGAAGTAGGGACGTTGCATGCAATGTCCCTACAGAATAGGGAGTAGTAGCGCGGGCATCTTGCCTGCGACAGCTAGACTAATTTTTTTCTATTTTTCACAGTTAAATTCCATCAGGAAAAAGTCAGAAAAAAGACATAAAGAAAAAAGCTTATGAATTAACTGATTAACTTATTAAAAATTTTTTTTGATTTGATTCTAATATAAAAATCTGCCCTTATGTTGTAACATTTTATCGTAGGGGTTTGGTCTCCAAACCCTAATATCTAAATAAGTTGTAGATACCATTGTCTTTGATTTTTTTGTGAATTTCTACCTCTTTCTGAAATTATAAAAAGAGACTTTTGTATTTGTATAACTAATACAACAAAATTACATTGCTTAGATTATGTGTCGCTCCTCTAGGGGAGCTACGAATTGCTGATAATCAGTTATAAAAAAGTATTAGTTTGTAGTTGGGCTTGAGCAACTGATACATATTTAAACGGATACTTGATATAAAAAAGAATTAGTTTGTAGTTGGGCTTGAGCAACTGATACATATTTAGCAGGCTAGAACAAAACTACTAGCCAATATATTAAGTATTCAAGCGAACATGATATTACTTATATATTTCTGGTAATTCCTATATATAATAAAAAAAATTTTGACTTTTGTAGGCACTGATTTTATACAAATAAAGATGCTGCATTTATCTATTTATTTATTAATAAAAAAATCAAAAAATATATTGGGAGAGAGTAGTGGGTTACGATTTTGACGCAATAATTATTGGCAGTGGTGCAGGAGGAGGAACGATCGCCCATACTCTAGCAAAAGCTGGTAAACGGGTTCTCTTAGTAGAACGTGGCCTAAGATTTAGTGACGTTGAAGCTTTCCAAGATGAGCAACGAATGTTAATCAACAAAGAAGCTTTCGACGATCGCCAAATTGAAGTTAATGGACGTAGCGCTAGACTCCACATCGCTGGAATATTAGGTGGTGGAACATCCTTATATGGAGGGGTATTAATGCGCCCAAGTCCTTACGACTTCCACCCAGGGAAATTTTATGACCAATGGCTACCTCGTCATCTGTGGGATTGGCCAATTACTTACGAAGAGATGGCTCCCTACTTTGACCAAGCAGAGGCTTTATTTCATGTTGCTGGGGATAGGCCATCCAAAATGCCCAATGTGGGAACACCAAGCAACGGTTATCCAGGGAAAGTTCCGCCACTGGAACCAATTAACCAACAGTTGGAAAAGGGTATAAAGGATGCGGGGTTAATGCCTTTTCATCTCCCTTTTGGCATAGACTTCGATAGTTGTCTGCGTTGTTCTAAATGTCCTGGTTTTTACTGTCCTAATGAAGCTCGTGCCTCTACAGTGGTGCGTGCTATTGATAAAGCAACTTTTAATTATAACCTTAAAGTTCAAATTTTCACAGAAGCAGACTATTTAGTTACTAATAGCAGTAAAAAAGTTACGGGTATTCGCCTCCGTTGTCGTCAAACTGGCAAAGTTGAGGAACTAACGGCTAAAGTTTATATTTTGTCTGCGGGAGCTTTAGGTAGTCCAGTTATTTTGATGAAGTCTGGTTTAACAGGGCGGAGCGGACAATTGGGGCGGAATTATATGTATCATTGTGGTGCTTTAATGGCAGGTTTATTCAAACAAGAGACGGGAGGAGCGGATAAATTTATTAAACAGTTAGGGTTTACAGACTTGTATTTGGGAACTAAGGAATTTCCTCATAAATTGGGGTTAGCTCAAACAGTACCTATTCCGGGACTTCTTTCTCTACAACAAAATTTCCCCGTACCAATACCAAAACCTATTGCCGAATTTCTGCTGAAGCGAATGTTGGCAATAACTGGTATTGTGGAAGATTTACCCCAAGAAGAAAATCGGATAGAACTAGGTAAGGATGGGAAAATTCGTCTATTCCACAAGTTTCATCCTTATGATGTTTACCGTTCAAAATACTATAAGAAGAAGTTAAAAAAGGTATTTCAGTTAGCAGGAGCAGTATTATCTTTTGGAGCGACGGGTGATAAGGATGATATTCATACATCCCACCAGGTAGGTACGACTCGGTTTGGTACAGATCCTAATACATCTGTGCTTGATAAAGATTGTCGTTTACATGACCATGAAAATGTGTTTGTTGTGGATGGTGGGTTTATGCCGAATGCTTTGGGGGTGAGTCCGGCTTTGACTATTGCTGCTAATGCTTTGAGGGTAGGGGATGTTATTTTGGGAAAGGGCTGATGAAATGGAAGGGAAAAAGAAAAGATATCGAAATAGAAAATGGAAAAAAGTTTCTGGTAGGGCAAAGTTTTCTGGGAAAACGCGTTTAAAAAACGCAATTTGTAGTTTTTTTGGTGGTTATTTTTTTTGGGTGTTCTTTCATCATTTAGTTTATTTTGTTTTGTATGGAAAAAAAAGGGTGGGCAAGTCTTGTGATTCTTTTGGTGAATTTTTATTGGTATTTTTTCCTGGAATTATATTCTTGGATGTTTTATTTATTTTATGGTGCTTACATTTATTTTGTTTGTCGTCTGCCACGTTCCTCTTTCATCTCGGTGATCCTACCTGTCTGCCTGCCCCACTTCTCTCCACAATTACGTCGTTCATGGGCGTGCTGATAAGTTTAAATGTTATTTTTGTGGTTATACTTTGTGTACAGAATCTGAATATTGGAAAGAGTGAAAGAGCAAGAAAGAATAAAGAGAGTGAAGTAGAGGGGAAGCATCTGTTTAACGTCGTGTCACACTCGGCAGTGAATATCTGTTTGTCTAGCTACTAAAAAAAATGGTGTGTTATGCTTTGCTTTGCCCCAGCAAAAACATATCCTACTGGACTATTTTCCCAACATGACTTACACAGAGGTACTATATATAGAGTCAAAAAACTATAACGTTTTAGTTTTAAACACTATATAAATTATATTGGCGTAAGTCCTGATAAATATCATACTAAAGAAAGTCTAGGGCGTGTCATTGCAAGGTGGCAATTGAACAAGTAAATATCTGTTTGTCTAACTACTAAAAAAAATGGTGTGTTATGCTTTGCTTTGCCCCAGCAAAAACATATCCT
>NZ_JBNHEQ010000319.1:0-6726 GCF_050016015.1 Dapis hubbardiae BLCC-M172 | reverse complement strand
TATCATACTAAAGAAAGTCTAGGGCGTGTCATTGCAAGGTGGCAATTGAACAAGTTAACCTCCTGGGAAAAGCATATTTTTAGCCGAGGCAATCTCCGGGCTTTGACTCTTATCTATGCCAAAGATTGCCACGGGGGTAATGACTGGGAAAACCATAAAAATTCTGGCTCACCCTCCCCCTCGCAATGACATTCTGTAGATAGCAGAAAAGCTCTTTTAATATTTAGTTTATGAAGCAGTTCTTAAAGCTATATTAGGACTCACGCATGAGGTAGGAAAAACAGGGGTTTGAGATTGCTATCCGTTCCGGACTGCTCCGCAAACCCTACCGTCGCAATGACGAAAATACGTTGCAGTTGCGTAAGTCCTGTATATATATGTAGTTTATAAATAAAATTAAATGAAAACTGTTGTAATTACTGGAATTTCTGGCACTTTAGGTAGTGCGATGGGTAAAGCATATAAGTCACGGGGGTGGCGAGTTGTTGGAGTGACTCGTCAACCTAATTTAGAGGGAGATTTTTTTGATGAGTTGTGTGTTTCTCCCCAAGAAACTATTGAGGATGCCAAAAAACTATTCGAATATGACCCAGATGTGGTAATTTTAAATGCTGGTCAAATTGAGACTGAAGTGGGAGAGGGTGGCATCCCTGTAATTGAGTTAGTAGAGTCCATGAATAGAGTTAATTTTTCTTGGCCTGCAGTTGTTGCTACTGAAGTAGCAAAGTTAACTCGGAGTAGACCCTTAGATGTAATTGCCATTGGTTCAATAGCTGATGGGAGTCCTTCCTGTTTCGGACCGGTTTATCATTCTGGTAAAATAGCTTTACATTATTTTTGGTCTGGAGTCGGACCTATTGTATATCATTCTAGTAAAAATATGATTCGCCTGCGGTTGTATCGCCCTGGTGCGATTTCTGGTAAATTTGCTTGGGCACCAGTAAATCGTTTGAATGATAAGGCTTATAAGATTCGGGCAAATAGAGTTAATTCTGCCCCATCTGGGGATAAGGTCGCTGAGACAATAGTTAATTGGATTGAGAATAGTAAGCAATGGGTGGGAACTTATGATGAACCTTTAGGCTTTAAGATTTTTAAGTATTTGTTTGCTTTGTTCCCCAACTTTTTCTACAGATTACAGTTATATGGTTGGCCGAAAGGTAGTAAGTTTATGTGAACTTCAGCAGGGTGCGTTTTGCTGCGCAACATTAAAAGCAAAGCGTAACGCACTGACATATTAGACCTCTTCGGAATAAGACAGAAGTTAAACTCTTATCCTGAAATATTTCACCCAACTTAAAGCTCAAAAATACTCTTGCCGAAAAATTAAGGTATAAAGCCTCTCCTTTCAGGGAGAAAAAAAGAAAAAATTTTCCTTTTCACCAATCCTCTTCTTTTGAAGAAGAGGTAATTATGGTTTAAAAATCAAAGATAAAAGCATTAATATATAAAGGCTTTAGCCATTTTACGTCTGGAAAAAGTACCAACTTTTCAGTTGATATATCTGAAAAATTGAGCATCTTGGGGTACGCGAGGCAGAAAAATTAAGGGACTATTTTTCTAACTACCTACTTTATAATTCCCATTCCTCCTGACTCCTGACTCCTCCTCCCTACTAAAAAACTTATTCAGCAAGCTCTAATTATTAATTATTGAACTTGGCCTTGTTTACCATAAGCCTGCCAAGCCAAGTCTACCAAACCATTAATAATAGCAACTGCTACTACGGCACTACCCTTACGACCATCAATTCTAATATGAGGAATCATTGAATCATACAAACGTGACTTCGCGACATCAACCCCCACAAAACCAGAAGGAGTACCAATAACTAAAGCAGGTCTAATTTCTTCGGCTTCAATTAAATCAACAATTGCAGACAGAGCTGTTTGAGCTTGACCAATAACAAAAATACCTTCTGGATAACGTCTAGCTAAAGTTTCAATTCCCCAAGCTGCATTAGTTTTTTCCTTCTGAGGTCTAGTTATAGCATCCATTGAACAATAAACTGGGTTAGCAAAGGTACTTTGAATAACTGAGGTAATACCTACTTGTACCATTGGCACATCTACCACAATAGTTGTACGAGCTGCCAAAGCAGCGGCTCCAGACTGTAAAGCATGTTCAGAGAAACTAATTAGAGACTTATATTCAAAGTCTGCTGTAGCATATATTACCCGTCTAACTATCTCATACTCTGCGGGAGATAAAGCATGAGGGCCAATTTCCCTGTCTATAATTCCTAAGCTTTGGGCGTCTGTGATGTGCCATTCCATATCAAATTATTCCCCTGTATACCCTGTATATAGTTATATTTAATAGTTTAGATAGTCAGTTGAGAAGCCTACTGGCTTATTGTGAGCGCCATAAGCTCTGGGAGTATATCACAGAAATTAGCACTACAGTACATCTGTACCATAGATATTTAAACTTAGCTATTAGCTTTTTTCTTTTAATAATATTTGTAATCTAACTATCGTCAACTATACTTCACTGTAACTACTATATAAATGGTCAACCGTCGGCAATTTTTACTTACCTCTGCTTTGCTTGGTAGTGGGTTAATCGCTACTAATTCAATACTAAAATCAAAAACAAACCAATATGTGTGCACCAGGGATTATTACTTCAGATAAGATGCGTCCTCAAATTCCTTATGGAGTTGCTAGTGGAGATATTTCTGCTGAAGGAAAGGCGGTAATGAGTGAGTCGGAGCGATCGCCCTCAAAATTTATAGTATGACAAAGCAATTGAAAAATTTTGACTACTTCTTTTCTTAATTCTTGCAAAATTAATTTCAAAAAAATAAACTAAATAGGGAACGCCCAGTATAAGTTTTACTCATCAATTTAGATTTTAATATTGTTTTTTATAAATATAATCAGCCTCATTTTTCCCAGGTCGTAACAAATTATTTCACGAGCTTGCGTTATTTCAAAGATTTGGTATCATATCCTGTACATAAGGTATTGTGCCAATGTTATATCTAAACCTGAGAAAATACTAGGTATAGAACCCTACAATCAAGTGTTTTCGTGTTTTTTGATCTTAAATTTGCTAATTTTGAGCCGAGGGGGATAACCTCAAAAAAACAAAATTCAAACAAGAGCAAATATTCAAGAAATTCGATAATTTGACAAAATGGTGGATATAAGGTATAAAGCCAAAATACTTAGGGTTTGCTGAAAAAGTCTTTTTTAATGAGTAGGGGAGTAGGGGAGTAGGGGAGTAGGGGAGTAGGGGAGTAGGGGAGTAGGGGAGTAATTTTTTTTCCTAACTCAGCAGCGAAAATACTAAGTAAGTTCTGATTGTGTTTCCTCCATTTTTTAACAAGTTGAGGGATACTCGACACACCATAAATAAACAATATTATTTCCTACTCCGCATTATTCCAGCCATCAATTGAAGCCATCAAAATATTAACTGCTGGATTGTCTATTAACTCCTTAAAAGCTTCTTTTCCTCCCTGTTTTAAAGCTTCAATTATTCGAGACTTGAGAGAGAGATTTTTCTCAATTTCCTGCATTACCTAACCTACAACTATTGCATTTTCCGCAGGAGTTTCAGAATAGTCCGGTTTAGATAATTGTTGTAATAATTGTTGAATTTCTGCTGCTGCCTGAGCTAAATTTTGCTTTTGCTCAGGGGAATAATTATACTGATTTTTAATTGCTGTGCCTATCGTTCCTTTACCTGTAACGCTACCTAAATTAGAACGATCTATCTTAATATTAGAGTTACTTTTGTTAGTCATTTTTAATCTCCTTATTTCACTCTTGATTTTTAATTGCTGTGTCTATCGTTCCTGTACCAGTTAGGCTAGCAATATTAGAACTAAAGACAGAAATATTAGTACCATTATATTGGTACTCAATAGTTGTCTGTTGAACAACCTTTTCTGAATTGTTCTCCAGATATTGGATAATATCGTCAAAGTTAAACTTAGCTTTTATTGCCTCATATTTGTTCTGCTCCTTAGCTTTATTACCTATACTTTCCAGATTTGAAAATACTTTCCTAAAATATTTTGTAGATGCTTCTTTAACAGGAATAATAAGCTTTTCTTGACCGGATATTTCTGTTAAAGGTGGTAAGAACACTATGCAGGGAAGTTGGTCAGAAGGGATACCTAAATCTCGTGCTATTTTGTAAGACTCATTTCTGTTAAACGGCTTTTTAGTAAACAGCTTGATTGGTTTAAATATTTCATGTAGCTCTGATAAAAGCAGATACTTCCAATACTTTATCAACAGCTTCCAGTTAATTCCCTTTTTTTCTAAGACATATATATAGCACCACTCACCAGTTAGCTTGTCAAAGTCTTCAAAGTTACTCATCATGTAGTCTACTATTTCCGAGTCTCCATCTGTATAGAGGAAAATTCCTTTGACTAAACTATGTGAGTCATTCTTGATATTTTTGTCGGTAATTATGATGTCTTCATATAGAGTTTTCCTTGTAGGGGTGAAACTGAATATTTCTTGGTATAAGGTTTGGATTGTAGGGGCAGCATGCGGTGATGATAGGATGGCAGTACGAGAGAAAAAATGGTTATACTTTTGCCTAATTACAGGGATAAAAACTCTACTACTTTTTTCAATTAAATTTAACTCCATTAACTCAATTAACCTTTGATTTATAGTCTCAATTATATAAGGAAAATTAGACTCACAATTATCTTGTATATATGGATAAGTAGACTCAATTAAAACTTGATTTATAGTCTCAATTATATAAGGAAAATTAGACTGACAATTACCTTGTATATATGGATAAGTAGACTCAATTATGTTTCCATAAATTACCTTGATTGCAAAGATAACATTTGTCTTATTACTCTCAGCTAAATTTGATTTTGCCAGTTCCACTAATTTTAGGTACTGTTCCTCAATTCTCAGGACAACATCTACCTCATTCTGTACATCTATATCTCCCTCAATTAACAATTCAGCTAGTTCAATTAACTTTTTATGTACCAGCTCAACTTTAGACAAAATAGATGCATTATCTTCAGTTGAATTTAACTCAATTAACTCAATTACTTGTTGATTGACTGCATCAAGCACAGAAACAATGCTAGTTGTATTATTGTTAATTAAATTTAACTCTGTATTTAATGCTCTTAATTCTCTGAGCTTTCCTATAACAAACTCCCCCAACTGGTCGAATAATTTATCCTCACTCTCATTACTCATAATAATTACCCCCAACTACTCTAATTCCTTAACAACCAACAACTCATTCCCTCGGTCGTCGATCACCTTAACTGCTATTTCCCGATGCTCCCCTGGTTCAAATGGTGCGCTGGTAGTATCTGCTAAATTTTCCGACACCTAATCTTCATAACTAATAACTACCTTTCAAGTCTTTCTTGATACTATCCCAAGCATTTGTCCGTTAACTTCTAACTTCCAATGAGCGGATCGCCTCTTTATAACTTTTATCTAAATTTCAGGAGACATTGATAGTAATAAAAAACCAGCTCAATTAACTTATAAATTCTAAATTCTAAATTCTAAATTCTAAATTCCCAATTTCAAGTTTCCTTTATTTAAAGTCCAACATTTATCAGCAATGGGTAAAAGGTCGCTAGAATCATGGGTGACAACCAATAAACTCCAATGGTTTTTCAATTTAGCTAATAAATTGACCAATTGCTTCCGTATTGACCAATCTAATCCGGCAGTTGGTTCGTCTAACATTAATAGATGAGGCTGTCTAATTAGTTGTACTGCCAAGGCAAGACGACGTTGTTGACCTCCACTTAAAGCATGGGGCGATGTATTGAATGATAAATGTTGAAGACCTACTTCTTCCAAAGCAGAAGATATTTGTTCTGGTCGTAATTCTGGATGTCCTAATCGTAATTCCTCTAGAATAGTAGCGCCACAAAAATGTCTTTCTGGGAATTGAAATACTAAACCCCCCAGTTGTTGTAAATGTTCGGAGGTTAATTTTTGCTCTCTCCAGTATATTTCTCCTTTGGAGCATTCAGCTAGACCAGCTAATATTTCTAATAATGTAGTTTTGCCTGAACCACTACGACCTATTATTAGACCCATTTGTTGAGGGGCTAGTTCCATATTAATATTGTTAAGAATAGGAGTGTTACTAGCTGCTGGATGATAGTGTAGGTTTTTTAGATATAGCATTGATATATTCTAATAGCAATTAATAAGTAAATTCATCTATCAATTTTTCTAGAGCTAAGTGTCTTTCATTTTCTGGTATTTTGTACATTATCTCAATCAAAAGGTCAGGAGATGCACTTGTAGTAAACAAATCATCTATTTCTAGATAAAAAATGTTTTTTAGATGTTCTCCTATAGCTTTTATATCTGAATTATCTAGTTTTCCAATTCGCTTTTTCCATTTTCCTTCTGAGTTCTTAAAGTAATTAGCATCAAGAGTACATATCTGATGAACAAGAGCAAAATATTTTTTATCTAGACAATTTTTAGTTGTTGGGTTAATTGAATAAGTTGTTGGTAGACCTTTATATGTCTCTTGAGAAGTTAAAGGAATAGCATTAAAGGTTTCTATATACCCAGACAGAGGCTGAAAATTTTTTGCTTGTCAAAACAATATTAAAGATGCCTACCTCTTAAAACTCTACTAGGATTAACGGTAGTACGTCAAGGAAGTGTGGGGAGGGTGGGGAGGGTGGGAAGTTTGGGAAGTTTGGGAAGTTTGGGAAGTTTGGGAAGTTTGGGAAGTTTGGGAAGT
>NZ_JBNHEQ010000318.1:0-2438 GCF_050016015.1 Dapis hubbardiae BLCC-M172 | reverse complement strand
TCCTTGAGCTAAATATATTTCTGCCTTTTGATGTAAATTAATTACTGATATTTTTTCATCCATTGTTCTATTAATGCTTTATTTTTTACCGAAAAATTAAGGTATAAAGCCTCTCCATTTATGGAGAAAAAAGAAAAAAATTCCTTTTAGGCAATCCTCTTCTTTATAACAAGAAGTAATTATTAATTATTAATTGTTAATTAGGGCTTGCTGATTAAATCTAAAAGCATTGACAGATAAAAGTTAGTGCCTTTTTAGGTCTGGAAAAAGTACAAGGTTTTCGTTCTAAAGAGCTGCATAAAGTGAGGATTTTTGGTTGACGCTCTTGCTGAAAAATTAAGGGATAATTCTTGCTCCTGTCTCCTCTAAATTCCCCATTTCTCCTGTCTCCTGTCTCCTGTCTCCTGTCTCCTGACTCCTACCCTTAACCATAAGACTTTTTCAGCAAGCCCTAATTATTAATTGTTGAACTAAACTACCTTTGCCAATGTCAAAATTTTTAATAGTCGCTCTAAATTAACGAAAATATTTTGTCTCCATAATAAATGTTCCTCTAAATTACTCTCAACACCCTCAGCTATTAAATGATAATGTAAAAGATTACATAAACTGCTAATTTGCCAGTACAAAGGAATCACAAAATTAGCAGCAAAAATTTCAATTATTTTTGTTCCTGGACTACAAAAAATTATATTTGTCAGTCCGGCACCATGAGGAGCTACTATTACTTTAGCTGCTGCCATATATGATGTTTGTTCTGCTACTGAGATTGATTCTAGAGTAACACTAATAAAACCAAATTTATGCAAAAAATTGACTACTTCTTGTTCATTAATAACTTTTCTGTAGTCAGCGTATTTTCTACTTATATATATTCGTTCTGGTTTTACAGATAAATTTTTCATATTTTCTGGTTTTAAAAATAATGTTCTGAGAAACTCACATCCCCATTTTGTTACCCTCATACCATTTTGTTTTCCTGTAAATGAAGGTATAACTAATCTCTTAGATTTTATGTGAGGATAAAACTTATTTTCGATGATTTTTTCAATAGGAATGTTAAATCTAGCTAAAGTTTCTTTTTGACTAGCTGTTCGGCATTCTAAAAAAACAAATTTATCAATTTTTAGATTGCTTTGCCTCAACAACTCTATTCTACTAACTACATCAATCATCCAATGAAAATAATTAGTTCTACCCCATATTCCTGAGAAAAAAGCTACAGTTCCATCTATGTAGTGAACAGGAGGTAATTTTGATGAAGATATAATCACTTCAGCACAACCTGTAGAAATATCTTTTACCAGTTTATTGTCTGAGGTAATAACTGCAGTTGCTCCTAGTTTTACACAACCTCTTCCTTCTGGTAATACAGCTATATAAGCTTCGGGTGAGTAAGCTTTATTATCTCTAAAAATGCCATGCACTTGTTGGTCTATTGTTTGAGAATGTAATAGATTGACTTGATTAGCTGAATAAATTTTTATCTGAGTTATATTATTAGCTGGAGTATCAGATGTAATTTCCCAATTTCCTGTTAATTTTAAAAATTTTTCTATCCAATCTTGGGGTAATCTTTTATGTTGCTGAGATTTCCATATCTGAGCTGCTTCGTGACGGTTTTGTTTTTTTAGAATGTACTCTATGTCTCGATTAACTTCGTAATAGTTGGGTTTAAGTTTGAGAGCTTCTATCAAATAAGGTATTGCCTCAGAGAACTTTTGCTTTTGAAAATAAGCATTTCCTAATGCTCCGTAATACCAGCAAGAATTGGGATTAATTTCTATAGCTTTTTGGTAGCTTGATATAGCTTCATCCATCAAACCTTTTTCTTGTAAAGCATCCCCTAATTTTTTGTAAATCCAATCTTTATCTGCTTCTATTTCTAGGGAATAACGATAAGCCACAATTGCTTCATCCCATGCTTTCCTTTGGGTATAAATATCTCCCAATATTTGATAATTCCATGATAAATTGGGGTTCTTTTCTGAGGCACAATTACATCTATCAATCAGTTCTTCAAATTTTCCTTGTTGCCAGAGAATTTCATTGATTTTTCGGTGAGTTGCCCAAGCATCTGGTTGGAGTTTTGTGAATTGTTTATAATATTTGACTGCTGCATCTAATTCCCCTTTTTTTTCTAGAATTTCTCCTGATTTTTTGTAAGACCAGGGAAAATTACGATTAATTTCTATAGACAAACGAAAATTACTAATTGCTCTATCTAACTCTCCTATTTCCTGAAATAATTTTCCTAGTTTATGATGAACTGCCCATAAGTCTGGCTTCAGTTCAATAGCTTTTTGATAATAATTTATTGCCTCATTGAAGTATTTTTTGTTCAGTGAAATATCCCCTAAATTTTGATAAGCACCTACCAAAGATGGATTGAATTTTATGGCTTGCTGGAAATAGGCGATCGCTTCTTCTATCTCACC
>NZ_JBNHEQ010000317.1:0-21508 GCF_050016015.1 Dapis hubbardiae BLCC-M172 | reverse complement strand
TCCCTGACTGAAGAATCCCGCGCTCTCCCGTAGGGGAGCGTCGGGAGTATGTCAAAGAGGAGTTGAAGTGCTATAGAAATCCTATTTTAGTTGTAATATTTTCGTGGTAGTTAGGAGTCAACCCACCCCTAACCCCTCCAGGGAGGGGAAGTCAGGAGTCAGGAGTCAGAATTTTCTCAGAATTTTAGAGGTTTTCAGCTCAAATTAACTATTATAAAAATTTTCACAACCAATGCGCGGATTGCTATATAATTACAACTTCAAAAAAGAGTGGTGCAAAAAGTACATCTCAATTTCTTCCTTACTTCTTCCTCCTTACTTCTTCCTTACTTCTACTTTAAAAAAAGAATGGTGCAAAAAGTGCATCTCAATTTCCTTCTTACTTCTTCCTTCTTCCTTCTTTCTTACTTCTACGGAGAAAAAAAATTATGAATAGCAATGAATTAATCCAAGCTGCATCTCAATTTCCTTCTTACTTCTTCCTCCTTACCGAATAATTAATAATTAAATAATTCGCGCCTTGAAGCCTCCCCTTGGATAGGGAAAAAAAGTGCTAGGATATTTCCTCATCTTCAATTCCGTAACGGTTTTAACCAGAGGTAATTATCAATTATCCCTTATCAATTATCAATTATTGAATTCTTCCTTACTTCTACTTTAAAAAAAGAATGGTGCAAAAAGGTGCATCTCAATTTATTACTTACTTCTTCCTTCTTCCTTCTTTCCTCTTCCTTACTTCTACGGAGAAAAAATTATGGATAGCAATGAATTAATCCAACGTTATCAAGCTGGAGAAAGAGATTTTTCTGGTGTGGAATTTGAATATATTGAATTAAGCAATATTTCTCTAGAAGAAATCAACTTAGGCAACTGCAACCTGAGCAGAGCAAAATTACAAAATGTCAACTTAAATAATGCTAATTTAAGTAATGCTCAGTTAATTAGTACGGAAGTAGAAAATACTACTTTTAGAAATGCTAATCTTAGTCATGTCAACTTAGAAGGAATAAGCTGGCAAAATATAGATTTAAGTAATGCAGATTTAACAGATACAAATTATGACCATAGCACTATACAAAATTCTAATTTAACTAATGCTAACTTAACTGAAATAGATGGATTTAAATCAACTTTTTTAGATTGTAATTTGACTGCTGCAAATATTAGTCATGCTCAATTAAGTGAAGTTAATTTTGATAATTGTAATTTGAGTAATATTAATTTAAGTCATACAACTTTTTATGATGTTTACATTGAGGGTTCAAATTTAAGTAATGCTGACTTCAGTAATGCTCATATTAAAGCAATGTCCGGTTGGAGCGAAGCAAACTATACTGATGTGAATTTTCAAGATGCTCTTTATTTAGATCCAGAAGATTTGCCACCAGATATTGAGCTTGACGAAGCAGGATTAATGTTTATTGGTCCTGAAACAGATTTGAGTGGTAAAGATTTAAGAAATGTAGATTTATCTGAATCTGAATTATATTCAGCTAACTTGAGCAATGCTAATTTAAGTGGTGCAAATTTAAGTGAAGCAGACTTGAGCGATACAAATTTTACTAATGCTCATTTAGAAAATACTGACTTAAGTGATGCAGATTTAACTAATGCTAATCTCAGTAATGCTAATCTCAATAATGCTAACTTAGATGGCGCAATTTTTGAGAATACAATTATGCCAGATGGCAGTATTAGAAGTGATGAAGAAGAAGAATGAATATTCTAGAAAAGAGGGAGTAGCTAGGGAGGTTGCATACAACCTCCCTAAAGAAAAAAAATCCTTTTAGCTAATCCCTTTATTACAGAAGAGGTAATTATTAATTGTTAATTATTAATTATTGAAGTATTTTTGAGTCTTAAACACTACCTATCTATAACGTTATAGTTTTTTAACCCTATGTAACTCTATATATAGTGTTTTTGCGTAAGTTCTGTTTTATTATTAGAAATGTCTAAATATATTATAGCGCTACGCATTAAGGTGTTTGACATTTCTAAATCCTGTTAGCGGAGCTTTTCCCTATACGAAAAACCCTTTATGAGTATACTATTCCCTATTCCCGATTCAAGTAGCGCTATAATAGTTAGTTATTTGCTCAAAATACCTTTAAAATCTAACTTTTGACTTTCATAAAACTGAATTACCTCGTGAGATAATTATGAATAAATTACGAGAAACAATATCCCCAAATCTTTACGATATAGATTTTTTATTATGGGTAGAAACAATTGCCAATTTATTGAGAGTAGGAAAATTTACAGAAATAGATATTCCTAATTTAATCGAAGAAATAGAAAGTATTTTTCATTAATTGATAATTGATAATTGATAATTACCTCTCCCTTTTACAGCGCTTTTCAGTTGAGTAAACCACAAAACTTTTGTAGGAGTCAGGAGTCGTAGGGGCTTGCTGGCCATGTGCTAACGCAAAGCTCCGCTTTATATGTCGCTCCGCGTTTTTCATGTCGGCTCAAGCGCCGTTAGCGGAGCTTTGCGCTAGCAAAACGGAGTTGTGCGATAGCAAAACGCCCGTACAGAACTCAGGAGGCAAAGGCTAGTTTCAAAGCTCTACATCCTCAAGTTGCAACCGAATACAAGTCTTGGATTATGCCCCCAGTGCAAATCGACTGTGGTTTATCCATTTGAAAACTGCTGTAGGGAGAGGATTGACAAGCTAAGGAAAAAATTTATTTTTTTTTCCCTTGAAAGGGGAGGCTTTTAACCTCAATTATTTAATTAATAATTAATAATTATTAATTACCCGGTAAGAGTAAAAAACGAGAGCTAAAAAGTCGTTTAATTATTCTATTGATGCACTTGCTTAAGTGGAAATATCAGCCATAAAAAAGAACGGAAAGCTGGAAAAATACTATTATCGAACAGCGAATTTATCTAGAATTACTATTAGAATATATTCCTAGTCTTAAACCACTTTGATCATAAATATTTGGTAAATTCTATCAAAAAAGTAGGCTAAAAGCAGCTAACGAAACAGGGATTAAAGTTGATATTTTTCCAGAACAATCTCCCTTTACTTTTGTAGAAAATATCAATTTTGAATATTTACCTGATTGACAAATATTTAGATTAATCTAGTAGTTTATATGTAAGCATTCAGCTATCAGCTATTGATTTTAGTTTTAGATAAAAAAGCTTTATTATTTGAGGTTATTTCAGTATTGGTTCTTATCGTCGAAACGAAACAGAAATTAAAGTTGATATTTTTCCAGAACAATTTCCCTTTACTTTTGCAGAAACTCTCGATTTTGAATATTTACCTAATTGAGAAATATTTAGATTAATCTAGTAGTTTATATTATCTCCCGATAATTAGTTATTATCAGTCCGCAGCGACTGGAACGGACTGGAAGGTTTGCGGAGCATTCCGGAACGGATAGCAATCTCAGGGATTGTGCAAGATTACTTCCTATCCTCGCAATGACAATAACTCAAGCGATCGAATAATTAATAATTAATAGTTAATAATTAATAATTAGGAATTGATATTCAATTAATTATTCATTCAACAATTCACGCCTTGAAGCTTCACTTTGGATAGGGGATAAATCAAAAATTTTCCTTTTAGTCAATCCTATCCGTTTTAAGAAGGGGTAATTATTAATTATTAATTATATCGGCTGTCGCAGACATGAAAATTGTTAATTGCTGAAAGTATTCGTAGCAATCTTTTTGGCAAATAATATAATTTAACATAAAAAAAATTTCTTGGATAGACAAATGTTCTACCCAAGAAGTAAATTATTAAAAATTGAAAAAATCAAAGATTTGAGCGACAATGCTCAAGATTACCTACTTAGTGAGCAGAACCATTTCCGTGATAATCATCAGTATCATAAAATCCATTTTGTGTACCAAAGAACAGACAACCAATAGTAAACAAAACAGTTAATCCCACTAGAATTAATTTGATATCCATAATTGCAGATTCTCCTTTAAAGAATGAATTTTACTCAAACAAATGAGATTATAGACAATACTTGGCTAAAACGCTCGTCCCCTGAAGTTGCCCCAGAATTAATAGGTTGTACCTTGGTGCGACGAATATCCGATGACCAAATTATCCGCACCACAATAGTAGAAACTGAAGCTTATGCACCAGGAGACCCTGCTTGTCACGGTTATCGTAGTCGTACCCCACGAAATGCTGTGATGTTTGGCCCTCCAGGAATGAGCTATGTTTTCCTTATTTACGGGATGTACCACTGTCTGAATATTGTGACAGATGTAGATGGGGTGCCTAGTGTTGTCTTAATTCGAGCTTTACAATTAGAGTCTGTACCAGATTGGTTATCGGAGAATATTCCAAAACAAAAATCAAAATCTAAAATTTCTCGTTTGGCTGCCGGACCTGGTAAACTTTGTCGTCTACTTAATATAGACCTGAATTTGAATGGTTTGCCGTTACAAGTGGGGCAACCTATATGGTTGGAACATAGAGCGCTACAATTTCAGGAAGATTTGCAAATAGTACAAACAACTCGTATTGGCATTACAAAAGGAACTGATTTACCTTGGCGCTGGTATTTAGCTGACTGCGATGCGGTGTCGAAGTACGAGGAGTCAGGAGTCAGGAGTCAGGAGTCAGAATAATAGGACTTAAGCAAATACCATGTATGTAGCGTTTAAAACTATAACGTTATAGTTTTTTGACTCTATATATAGTACATTTGCCTAAGTCTTGATAATTTAGTTGCTGTAGTTATTTTGACTTGAATTTTAAATAGGAGAACTCAGGAGTCAAGAATTAGTAGTATCTTTACTAACCCAGATAATACCATTTCTCAAAAACTTTTCTACATTTTGTTGAGTAGGGGAGTAGGGGAGTAGGTAGGGACGTTTAGCGTTCCGCACAACTCCGTTTTGCTGGCGCAAAGCTTTCCTATCGGAATGCTCCGCAAACGCTTTATATGTCGCGTTTGCGTTAGCATTCCGTAGGAAAGCGAAACGGCTAAGAGCCGACATGAAAAACGCTGGGCGACATGAAACGCATTTTTGCCTGTGCAACGTCCGTACAGAGAAGTAAACATAATAATAATCAATATTAAATTACTAGACAGTGCAAAGTTCCTAGAATAGCTATTGCTAGCAATGGCTATCAGCGGTTCCAAAGTTAGAAACCTGTATTCACTATTATATATGCTCTAAGTTTTTACCAATAATACTTTCAGTTAGACAAGTAAATCGTTTTTTAGAAGAACTTTGTACTCTCCAGTAAATTAGCTACAACTAGCAAAACAATGATTTTAGATGTACTAATTAGGGCTTGCTGATTAAATCTTAAAGATTGACAGATAAAGGTTTTATGCTTTTTAGATCGGAAAAAAGTACCTAGTTTTCAGCTCTTTATACTCAAAAAGTTAGGATTTTGGGGAAGAGTTAAGCAAAAAAATTACTCCCCTACACTCCTTTACTCCCCTGCTCCTTAAAAAAGACTTTTAAAAAATTACTCCCCTACACTCCTCTATTCCTTAAAAAAGACTTTTTCAGCAAAACCTAATTAATTAATAACCGAAGTATTGCCCAAGTATAGTATTAATGGAAGTGAATTGGTACAAGATAGAAAGCACAATGGAGAGAGAGATTTTGAATACCTTTTTATCACCGAATTTATGAAGAAATTAAAATCAGTAAATCCTCTGACTTAACTATTTTTTTTAATACTCCTAAAACCTATTTATTTTTAGTAAAATTACTCTTGTGGATTCAAAATCAAATTAGTAAGATTGTATCAGATTGTTTTCAAATCATAGTCGTCGATAAAATCATTGAATAGAAAGTATGAGAATTATCAAACAATCTCCATTGCTACAGCAGACTTTTCAAGCAAAAATTCAGGATAAAATCTCAGATAGAAAGGAGCAAGTAAAAGAATCTCTAGGAGGAGGTTTCTTTGGAGAAATTGGTGCTAGTTTTTTTCAATTTCAACAAATTCATAATCAAATCAAAGGTAATTTAGGTGAAAATTTTCTATCTTTTCTTCTAATGTCACTGCCCGATAGTTGGGTAATGTTTAAAAATGCGTTGATTCCGATTAAATCAAAAAAACTTACAGAAATTGACCTTTTAATTATTGGTAATAGGGGTATTTTTTTAGTAGAAGTAAAAACTTGGAAAGGTTCATTTACTGCTTATGAAGATAAATGGAAAAGACGAGAAGGAATTAGGTGGATATCTGTAGAAAATAGCCCGACTTCTCAAAGTTTATATCACAAAAAAATGTTTCAGCAGTGGGTTATGCCTCAAATTTCTGGTTTCCCAGAAGGTTTTGTATTTGCTCCTGTTGTTTTTCCTGTAGCAAAATGGATTGGCATAACTAATTGTTCTGTTCCTGTATTGCAAGGTTTTCAAGAATTAACAGAAATGTTGAAACAATCTCCAGAATGTTTAACAAATGAACAAGTTTTAATAATTAGTAAATTAGTTGAGAATTGTGAAATTTTAGATTCTCCAGAAAAATCTCCAAAAACTTCTTCAAAACCAAAACTTATTTTAGAATCTCCAGAAAAATCTCCAAAACCTTCTCCAAAACCAAAACTTATTTTAGATTCTTCAGAAAAGTCTGCAAAACCTTCTTCAAAACCAAAACCTATTTTACGAAAGTGTCTTCATCAATAATTATTAATTAATAACGAGCTTTTTCTTGATTAATTGCAACAGCTAAATCTAGATTATCTTTGAGAATAAGAGTTAAAATTTTACTACATTCGACTTTGGTCTCCAAATCCCTTTGGCTTGGGTTTGGATTTGGAGACCAAACCCCTACAGTTTTTTCCCACATCCTGTTCTTTTTAACAATTAATAATTATTAATTGTTAATTATTAATTATTAATTATTTACTACCCTTTGGCATAAAAAGCTCTAGTTCCCTTAGCATTAATTGCCTCTCCCAATCTATTTAAACCATGCACATAAGCAGCAGTTCGGATAGAAATAGATAACTCTTGAGATATTTGCCAAATCTTTTCTGTTTCTACTACCATTTTTTCTTTTAATTTTTGATTAACCTCATCCAAAGTCCAATACAAACCACTGCGATTTTGTACCCACTCAAAATAACTTACTGTCACACCACCAGCATTAATCAAAATATCAGGAAATACATGAATTCCACGCTCTTCTAAAACTCTATCTGCAGCAGAATTAATCGGACCATTTGCTGCTTCAAAGATAAATTTTGCCTTAATATCTTTGACATTTTCTTCAGTAATTTGATTCTCCAAAGCAGCAGGAACTAAAATATCAACATCCAAAGCTAAAAGTTCTTCATTAGTCAAAACTTTATGCTCAACAATATTACAAACAGTACCCTTACAATAAACAGCTTGAATACCCTTATTAGACTCCTTATATTGACGGATACTCGGAATATCTAAACCCTGTGAAGAATAAATACCTCCTTGAGAATCACTAACAGCAACTACCTTATAACCAGCTTGACAAAGTAACTCTGCTAAAACTGCTCCAACATTACCAAATCCTTGTACTGCTACTGTAGTTTTTTGTGGGATATATTTAAACTTCGGCATAATAGTTTGAATGGTAAAAAAAGCACCCATTGCCGTTGCCGTACTTCTCCCCAAACTACCACCAATAGTAACAGGTTTACCCGTAATAACTGCCGGACTTAATTGCCTTCTAATAATACTGTATTGATCCATCATCCAACCCATAATCATAGGGTTAGTGTACATATCAGGTGCGGGAATATCCACATCAGGACCAATAAAATCAGCGATTGCGTCAATATATCCCCGACTCAAACGTTCCAATTCCATCCGAGATAATTCTTTAGGATTAACAGTAATTCCCCCCTTCGCTCCACCAAAAGGCAAACTCACAACAGCACATTTAAAAGTCATCCAAAAAGCTAAAGATTTTACCTCATCAATAGACACATTGGGATGATAACGAATGCCACCTTTTGTTGGTCCTCTTGTATCATCATAACGAACTCGATAACCTTGAAAAACTCGTAATGAACCATCATCCATTCGGACAGGAATTGAAACTATTAAAGTCGCTTTAGGATATTTGAGGCGCTCTTTTGTATCTTCTGAAAGAGAGACATATTTTAAAGCTCTTTCTAACCTACGACTAGCATCATCAAACAAAGAATCTGACATAAATACCTATTGTTATAACTGAATTTATTTTTATATTTCGATCATAAATCTTTTGTCTTTTAATTGAGTGTAATAGTTAAAAAAAATTAATAAGATTTTATTTCAAAGCTGCACCGATAGGGACAGTTAGTTAAAAGTTGTTAAATTCTATATAAAATACAAAAAATTGTGCTAATTACCAATGGATAATTAATAATTAATCCACAGCATTTTAAAGCCTTTCCTTGATAATTGATAATTAGAGGAAGAATCTACCCATCTCCCTATTAATTTTTACTAGCAAACATTAATAAGATTAATTTTAAAAGATGTCTATTTGTTTATAGTAAATCACTCTACACTGCCCACATCTGCCACACTTCCCACAAACCCTAACCCTCTCACCCTACTCCCAATTTTCCTCAAAAACTATTATTATATAAGACTATCTAAATAAGTTATGCCTTCTACCTTTAAACCAAAATTTCTCTAGTCTACCTAAATCAAAACTGCTATAAATCTAGATTCCTCCTAGACACCACGAAAGAAAATATAGAATAGATAGTAATTATACTTTGTTTTGTACTTTATGGTAGAAGTCCTCGCCGCCTTGTCTGCATCAGCCGCAGCAGGTATTAGAATAGCACTACCCCTACTGCTCATAGGTTTATTGCAAAATGACCTATGGGCAAAAGTTCCTCTGCTTTCTCAAATATCTCCCCAAATTGTGGTAGGAATTTTAGTCAGTTGGTCTTTATTTGAAATCTTTGCCTCAAAACAACTATTAGGCCAACGCATTCTTAATTTAGTTCAACTCATATTTAGTCCAGTAGTAGGAACAATTATGAGTATGGCGATCGCTGAAGCTACTAATATAGAAGGTTGGTTAATTATTGTTATTGGAGTTGTAGGGGGTTTACTTGCTTTAGTATTGCAACTGGTTCAGGTGGGATGGTTTTTTCGGTGGCGCGGTTTACCAGTATGGATGCTCTTATCTCAAGACATTCTCTGCATTTGCCTCGTAGTTTTTGCCTTCGATGCACCGCAACAGGGAGGATTAATTGCCTTACTATTGTTATGGCTAGCTATCCGTAGTTATCAAGATTGGTACAGATGGTATAGCGCTACGGGCAAGTCAAAAGTTAAAAGTTAAAAGTTAAAAGTAATCCCTGACACTCGTTTGAGCATTTATAGATGTTCACACCCTTTGCTTCAACTACTATATCTAGGAAAGACAAAAACGAGGTAGTAGTATTGGTCTACAAACTTATGGCAGTAATTGTGATTGAGATTAATTAGAAGGAAGGGGCATCATCCGATGCCAAACGCCCCTATAATTAGGGATCTGCTGATTAAATATAAAAGCATTGACAGATCAAGGTAAAAGCATTTTTAGGTCTGGAAAAAGTACCTTGTTTTCAGCTCTTGATGCTGAAAAAGGAGCGTATTTCTAGCAATAATTGGGGCAAAAAATTACTCCCCTACTCCCCTACTCCCCTACTCCCCCGCTCCCCTACTCCTTCAAAAAGACTTTTTCACCAAACCCTATTTATAGTAAACCAGCCAAGTGTAAAGGGCCATGACCAGTAATTAACTCTAACAACAAAGCTATAAAACCAAGCATTGCCAAACGTCCATTCCAGACTTCTGCTGTGGTAGTTAACCCCCACTGCCATCTTTCTTGGGGATACATTTTGATAATTTTTTTCATTTGGATGGCATCAGAAAAATCACGACTTGGAGCATCTAAAGCTTCCATAACCAAATCTGCTAAATCATTGATAAATACTGGGTGAGTATTCAGAGCAGGTACTCGGTAAAAATTACTAATTCCAGCTTCTTCTGCCACCTCGCGATATTCCATATCAATTTCTTGGAGAGTCTCAATATGCTCAGAAACAAAACTAATAGGAACTACCAGTAAATCTTTTACCCCTTTATCTGCCAACTCTTGAATAGCTTCTTCAGTGTAAGGCTTCAACCATTCCACCGGACCGACCCGACTTTGATAAGCTAAAGTATGAGGGTTAGAGCGATTCAAAGCCTTCATAATCTTATCTACACAATCTTCAATTTCTGCCTGATAAGGGTCTCCTGCTTCTTCAACGTAGCTTACAGGTACACCATGGGCACTGAAAAATATATGTACTTGCTCTGAGTTTGGACAATGGTCTAACTCTTGAGCTATTAATTCTGCCATTGCCTGGATATATCCTGGTCGTTGATACCAAGAAGGAACAACAGTATATTCAGTTTTCTTTAATTCTGGGTCTTTTTGCCAAAGTTTATCAAGTAATCTAAAACTTGAACCGCTCGTGCTGATAGAATATTGAGGATATAATGGGAGAATTACTAACTTTTCTACTTGGTCGCGCTTAATTCTAGCCAGAGCTTCTTCTGTAAAAGGATGCCAGTAACGCATTCCTATATAAGTTTGAGCAGCTAATCCTTTTTCTTCTAACTGTTGTTGGATCGCCATAGCTTGTTGTTCTGTAATCGATCTTAATGGAGAGCCACCGCCAATTTCCTTATAATTTTCCTGAGACTTTTGAAAACGCATAGTGGAAATGAACCATGCCAAAGGTTTTTGTAGCCAAGGAAAGGGGAGACGAATAATTTCTGGGTCAGAAAATAAGTTGAAGAGAAATGGGCGCACATCTTCTAGTTGTTCAGGCCCACCTAAATTAAGTAATAATACTCCTACACGACTCATAGTGTTAATAAGGCTCCCATTTTAATATTTGTTACTAAATTTAACATATTTATATTTTTTTAATTATATTTTCTGAACAATGTAGAGTCAACTACTAGCGCAAATCTATATTTCTTTAAGTAATTAAGTATAAGTTTAATTTATACACTTATACATTTTCAACTTTTGACTTTTAATTTTTGACTTTTGACTTTAAAAATGGCAACAATTTTAAGAGACTGGAGCTATAAATATCAATGGTTGTATGACGGAATTTCCCGTTTAGCAGCTCTTACTGTTGGGGGAGAAACTAATTTTCGCCAACTAGCTTTACAGGGTTTAAACATTAACCAAAATACTGAGGTGCTTGACCTTTGTTGTGGTAGTGGTCAAGCAACTAATTTTCTAGTTCAACACTCCCAAAATGTTACAGGATTAGATGCTTCTCCACTATCAATAAATAGATCTAAAAAAAATGTACCATCGGCTCAATATGTTGAGGCATTTGCTGAGAATATGCCATTCTCAAATAATCAATTTGATTTAGTACATACCAGTGCTGCTTTACATGAGATGAATTCAGAACAATTAAGGCAAATTATTCAAGAAGTTTACCGAGTTCTGAAGCCTGGTGGAATTTTTACTTTTGTTGATTTTCATAGTCCGACTAATCCTTTATTTTTGCCGGGATTAGCAATATTTTTCTGGTTATTTGAAACAGAAACTTGCTGGAATTTTATCAATACAAATTTATTTGATTTATTACAGGAAGTAGGGTTTTATTTAGTTGATAGTGAATTAAATCAACCTGTTTTATATGTTGGTGGTAGTCTTCAGGTAGTTCAAGTTAAAAAATAAAATTTATTCCAGTAATAGGCTACAAAAAACTGTTTAATCTATCAGTTTATTGGAATTGGCTATAATCGACAAGTCAATGTGGAAGGAAACTGGGAAGAGTTAAAACAATATCCTAGAGGACAAAAGAATTTTCTTTGTCTTGGTTAAAAGGTTCAGTTTTGTCATTGAAAGGGAAAAAATTTGGTAATTATGAAGGATATCAAATGCAACCTTTTAGTAATGGAAGTGAAGATATTAGTTATGTAATTATTTCATCTGAACCATTAACAGAATAAATCGGAAATTGGTCAATGATTCTATTTCAAAATCTTTGCTTTTTCAATCATAACGGTGTAAAACCAAAAGTTGAGATTAAGCCTTTTGATATTGATTGAAAATTAAGTTTAATAGAATACTAAGACTTGGGTGAAGTACACAAAGTTGCTTCGCTCAAGTTTGCTTTTCCTGAAATTGACTAAATCAAGGAAAATTCCTACTTTCAAATTTACCGAAAAATAAAGGTATGAAGCATTCTATAGCAATCCTAAATTGGTTGTGGCAAAATTCCATACTCAAAAAGTTTTGGAAAATCGAAGATTTGACCATCCGCAAAAAACTTAAATAGCCACTTAACTACTTCAAAAGAATTGCAAAGATGATAAAATTGTCTGATGAAATTTTTGGCACTTTACCAAATATCTTCTTTATTGATTTTGCTCCGGAGCATTGGGAGCAAATTTTGTACAATTTATCAACCATTCATCCTCCGATATATCTTGATTAATTATCATCAAATATTCTTTAAATTCTTGAGAATTATGATAACTTGCTCCATCCCAAAATATCGCCAATCTTTTTCCCGGCCTTTTCTGCTGCAAATATTTAATAAATTCAATGGTATTTTCCGTATTTCCACTTCTTTTTTTCTTGCACAATAAATTCTTTGGTTTGGTAGTCGAAAGCTCCATAATAAGTCTGTCTTTCTCTCTCATTTTTAATGGGAATCTCTATTCTTTCATCTGTTCTTCCCCAAGCATAGCCTAATATATCTCCCCATAGGAGATGACATTCGTCAATCATAAACACTCTTGAAGCTTTCCAGCTTCTATTTCTGGTTGCCATTTAACCAATAATTCCTCTATTTCTTTTTTTTTGCTTTCACTAATTCATCATTTTTAGCGGGATTCTTTTTTTGAGTTTTTTTCCAACTTACTCCCGCCTCTTTAAGTAAATTATAATAACTTTGATTAGATTCAAAAAGTACATCATATTGCTTCTGTAAATAGTGCGCGTAAATCTGATAATCTTAGATAATCTTGTGCCCTTAACCACTCAATTATTTGCTCTTTTTCTTCGGATTTTAAGTAACCTTGTGTTCCAATACAATTGAAGCCTTAAACTTTCTACACCATGAAACAGTGCTTGGTTTTTCCATTCGCGATCTATACTGTGAGAAACATTTAATAATTCTTTGACTTCATGGTAATATTTTCGTATAGAAAATCATTTTAACCGCCAAGGCTCTTTTGATTTCTTTGGAGTATGAATGTTTGACTGATAAAATCATCTAGTTCATCTATAATGTTCATTTTTTGTCTTTTGACTGGATATGTTATTCTTACTATTATATCTGTTGCGACCTATGCGCGGATTGCTATATTTTAAGAGAAAAAAAGTGCTCTTGAATTTTCTGATATTCAATTCCGTTAAGGTTTTCCTTGAGGTAATTATCCATTAATAAATTATCTTGGATTTTGATTACTCAGCAAAATAATTCCGATTCCCATCAATATCCAAGTTCCTTCAAAACCAACATTAATCCGGTGAGTATTTTCTCTACTCAATAAATACTGAAATTCTCTATCTGACAATTTAAAAGCAGATTGTGCAAGTTTTTGATTTACTTGGGTTAAGCGCATAAAATCTAATGCTCCCCAATAGGTGGAGATACCAACAACGAAAATACCAATTGCTGTACCAAAGCGAAAGCGAAGAAAAGTTCAAGATGAAAGAAAGTAAAGAAATTTAATATATGATTAACCAATTTGCCCCTATTGCCAATAAAAAAACTAATCAATATTCAGAAACTTATGACATTTTTATTTCTACAGATACTCATGGTGTAGGTGTAAATATGCAAGATGCTTCAGTAGTAATTAACTACGATATTGACTGGATTACTATTAAACCAGCACAAAGAGCAGGGATAATTTTACCGAAAAATTAAGGTATAAAGCCTCTCCTTTCAGGGAGAAAAAAAGAAAAAATTTTCCTTTTAACCAATCCTCTTCTTTTCAAGAATAGGTAATTATTAATTATTAATTGTTAATTATTAATTATTGAAGCTTTTGGCATTTGCCTCGTACTGTGGAAATTTACACTTTTGTACCAACACTTACTAATCAATATCAAGTAAGTAGAATTAATTATGATTTAGTAGAAATTGAAAAGCGATGGAAAAATTTAATCTCTCGACATTACGAATCAAAAAAAGTAATTGATTTACCTGTTTTAACAACAGAGACTACTCAACAAGTAAATGTTTCAGAAATTGCATCTCAAGTCACAATTGAATCTGGAGAAATAGATTTGAATGCTCTGGCAAATTTAGAAGTTCCTAAAGGAGAAATTTCTCCTTATTATCAACATACTGCTAAACTGCAACTTAATCGAGATTAGGCTAAAACTTTGGCAGATGATTTAATTAGTAGTAAATTATCTTCAGATAAAGAACCTTTACTTTATATGTTACTGTTTCATCAAAACAAATATCATAGTATTTTTTACAATCCTAATACTAATAAATTAACTGAGCCTGAAATTGTCATAGTCTTAAATAAAATTGCTTGTGAGAAGTACCCCAACAGCTAATGTTAATTACGATGAAATAGAAGCTTTAAGCAATATCTGTCTAGAGCTTTGGTGTAAGAATAATCAAATTTCTCCAGATGATGTTGAGCGAATTTGCACATTGTATCTTAAACCAGAAAGTCAAGAGGATAATTTCACAGAATTACTATTGAAAAATCAATCCAGCTAATCAGTTAGAGACTGTTTGTCAAATAAGTATTAATAAACAAGTTTCACAACTAAATCTTAAAGCTTGAATAAGGTGATACCATTTTGAAAAAAATAATGCTACAAAAAGTGCATCTCGACAGAGATAGTTAAAAATAGCTGCTGAAATTCATTATAGACAGCTATAGCAATCCTCCGCATATTCGTGTCAAAAATCTTACTGCTTTTTAGGCAATAGATCATCTGGCAACAGACGGGAGTTTCAGTTTTTTTTATCTACTTTCAACCTATGCGCGGATTGCTATATATCTATCATTTTCCCTCTTTTATTCAATATTTATTCCTTTTTCCTTCTTCCTTCTTCCTTCTTCCCTCTTACTTGCTTCTACCATTTGTAATAAACATTGATAAAATTTGTATAAGGGATTGAAATAACTGTACAGGGGAGCAGGTATCAGTATTAATACTCCTAAAGTTATGGTGAATTTATTGATAACAAATAATTGTTTTTTGTCTATTCTCTATTCCCTGTTCTCTATCTTCTTTTTTTATAGTTCCTTTACAAACAACCTCTGAGACTGCTCAAAAATTAGGATACTTTTTATTCCATTACAATCAATTAACTAAACATGAAAAAGCAAGTTTTAATCATAGGTGGATATGGCAGAATTGGCAGTAGTGTTGCTAGAGACTTAGCAATTTATACCAATTCAGAAATTACTATTACCGGACGTAAACCAGAAGCAAATATCAAAGAAATTCCTGTTTCTAGAATTAGCTCTGGAGTTAAATATTTAGCTCTAGACTTAGCAGACAAAGAAAGAGTCAAAAATATAATTAATTCCTACAGCAAATCTTCTGGAAATTTAGTTATTCATTGTGCAGGTCCGTTTAATCATCGCGATGCTAATGTTTTGAAAAATTGCATCGAAGCTGGTATTAATTATATAGATGTTAGTGACTATCGAGGATTTACTCGTAAAGCTTTAGCATATTCTGAAGCTGCAAAAAAAGCAGGAGTTACTGCAATTATTAATACCGGAATATTTCCAGGAATTTCTAATAGTTTATCCCGTCAATCTGTAGAACAATTTGATGAACCAGAAGAGATACATTTAAGTTATGTAGTAGGTGGTTCCGGTGGCGCGGGAGTAACAGTTATGCGGACGACTTTTTTAGGTTTACAAAATCCTTTTGATGTCTGGATAAATGGTAAATGGCAATCTGTTAAACCTTATAGCGATCGCCAAGTTATTAAATTTCCATCTCCCTACGGAAAAATAGGAGTTTATTGGTTTGATATGCCAGAGTCTTTGACTTTACCTACTTCTTTTCCTGTGAAAACTGTAACTACAAAATTCGGCTCATTTCCCGACTTTTATAATCATCTGACTTGTATGACTGCTCATTTATTTCCTGTTAGTTGGTTAAAGAATTCAGGGGTAATAGAATTTTTGTCTCAAGTTAGTTATAAAATGACTCAAGTTACAGATAAATATAGTGGTACTGGTGTAGCAATTCAAGCAAAAGTTCTTGGTAAAAAGTCAGGGAAAAAAGCTGATTTTTGCTCGTCAATTATACATAAAGATACTGCAACTGTTACGGGTATTGGTGCTGGTGGTATTGCCGAATTAATTTTGTCTGGAAAATTGAATAAACCGGGTGTTTGGTCTGTGGAAAATAGTTTATCTACCGAATTATTTGAATGGGTAATGCAGAGTCGTGGTTTTGTGAAAAATGATGGTGAAAAGTCTGTGGTTTATCAGATAGAAAATTAAATATAGCAATCAGGAATCAGATATGAGAATTGAGGTGTATCTTAAAAGTAGAGAATATAGTAGTTATCTTAATTCATAAGATAAATTTTTTCCTTCTTATCTGTTCCCTATTCCCAGTTAAGTGTTCCTTCAAAGTCTTCAATATCTCATAACTAATACCAATTTCAGAAAATATTGCTACATTCACGACACACTTAACTGGGAACAGGGGGAAGAAAAACATAAATATTAAAGAGGGAAAAAGATTTGATTTCCAGAATTTATGGGATTTATATTTTTTTATTGTAGGAATAAATCAAAAATTAAGATGTAACTGCCTTTTTTGAAAATGGTATAATATCATATTGCTATAGCAATCCTATTTTATTTGTGGATAAAAATCTTACTGCTTTTAGGGAACAGGAAACAGGTAAGAGTTTCAGTTTTTTTTATCTACTTTTTGATTTGTCGCAACCTATTTAGGATTGCTATATATAGGTTGATAGTTATAATCATATAATAAGGAGTTGGTATAAATTGAGTTATGATTTATTATCGTAGATGTATTGCATTAGGCTGAAAATTAAAATATTCAATTAAATACTAAATTACGATAATGTCAACAAAAAAACTATCAGTTAGAGCTACCGATATTGCTGAATATATTCGTTATCAATCATGCGATAGCCGATTTAAGTTAAAATATTATGACTATGAACTTGCTAAAAAAGATATTCCTTTTTCTAACTTAATTTTTGCTACTTCTTTAGATCCAGTGTTGGAAGAGGAAGGTAGAAAAAGAGAGGATGAATGGGAAAATTCGCTGCAAAAAGATGGCTTTCTTGACTTAACTGAAATGAGTCATAACTCTGAACAATAAAATCAAGCAACTGAATGGAATGACTTTGTTGAAAAACTAAAAAATTTGCCAGAAAAACAAAAAGCTTATGGGCGAGAAATTTCTATAGAAGGAACTCTGAGAGAGTTGAATATTTATGGACAAATTGACTTTATAGTTTTGCTCTGGGAAAACGATGAACCAAAATTACGATTAGTTGAAAGTAAAGCATCTCGAAAAGACAGGACTTATCATCAAGTACAGGTTGCTTTATATCAGATATTGGTACGTCAGTTAATAATAAAAAATTCAATCAATATTTGTGGGATAAAACTAAAACCAGAAAATCTAGAATCTGTTGTGGTTCGGATTGATGAAAATACTAATAAAAGTCAGGATATTATCAAATCTCCAGCTTTAAATCTCGAAACAATAGAAGCTGATATTAATCGTCTTGTAGCATCTGATGGTATTTTAAAGTGGATAGTTGAAACTGATTTATCTGATTTAGATTATCAGCTAGACCAAAAATGTAGTGACTGTACATTAAGCGTTCATTGTTTAGCTGAAAGTGCTAGAGAAAAACGTTTAGAATTGTTAGGAATAGATTCATCAATTTTCAGGGTGTTGCATAAGGTAGGTGTTAACAATCTTGATGATTTATCTGAACTTAATTTAGAAGGAAATCAAGCTGCTGAAATTCAAAAAGATACAAGTTTTACAGAGAATTTAGAGTTACTTAAATTAAAAGCAAAAACCCGTAGAGGTAATCTTCCTGATGGAGATTCTAATCCAGATACTTATGAAGTAGAAGCACTGCCAAAATATTCAGGTCAAAGTCAACTTCCCGAACATATTATTAATGGGAAAAGTCTGATTCGAGTATATCTTACCGTTGAATATGATTATGTCGAAAATAGGATAGGCGCCCTAGCAGCTCATGTTACTAAAAGTCAGGGAAAATTAGATCCAAAATTTGAAAAAAACAAAGAGGGTAAATGGGAACCAGACCCGAAAATTAACGAGTATATAGAAGTAGGAAAAGATGAAAATAATCAACCTATTTCCCAAGAAAAAGAACTGGACTATAAAAATGATGTAATTGAGTTCAAACGTTCACCATGGGTAGGAGAATATAAAGAAGATAATGGCTCAGAAAAAGAGTTAATACAAATATTTTTATTAGAATTAGTAGATACTATCGCCGAAGTTGCAGAAACAGAAGAAGCTCCCATTCATTTTTATGTTTGGTCACGTCAAGAAATGACTCAACTGATAGAAGGTTGTTCCCGTGTTAGTTCTCAACTTCTAAGTCACTTAAGGGAATTACTTGGTTGTCGAGAAAGTTTAGAACAACTAATTTATTCTTGTCTTTATGATGAAGTAGATCGTCGTTATGCTTTAGGGTGGACAGGAAGAGATTTAGTAGTTGTAACTTCTCTTAAATGGTTTGGCAGACGTTATCATTGGCAACGAAAGATTAACGGAAAAATTGTTAATTTAGATAGAGCTTTTTCTCAAGATATATTTGACTTTAAAAATAATTTAGAGATAGAAAATAATAATCAATGGGCTACTTCAAAATCAAATACTGACAATATTAGTAAACATCCCTTTGAAGTTAGACTAAGATATTTTAATTCTTTTAGTGCAGCATATTGGCGTGCTTCTTGGCGAAAACTTCTTAACCCTAATCACCCAAATATTAAACTCAAATTAAAAAACTCTATTGAACGTTACAATGAAGCAAAAAAAACAAATTATTTAAAAGAATATTTTCGCGCTCGTACTCATGCTATTAGGTGGGTTGAAGAGGGAATTAGGTTGAAAAATTCAGACATAATAAAAAAATCTTTAACTATTGCCAATTTACCATATTTTAGTTTAGGTGTAGATAATGCTGCTCAAGCAGGAATAGATTTTCTCCGTTTAGACCAGCACGTTAAACTAACAGATTGGATTGCAAATAATTTAGTTCCACCTATCTATCGTATTTCTTCAGGAAGAACAATATCTATTAGAAATATAAAGTCCGATAATAATAAGTTAACAGCAGAAATTAATCTTGATGGATATAGTATTACTCCTGAACTTTTACAAGCTAATTGTACTATTGATGAAGGTTCTTTTGTTAGGCTTAGTCCTTGTTCTGAAAATCCATATCAAGGTCAAACAATTAATCAACTTTTGCGTGGTGGAAGTACCTGTATAGTAAATGAAATAAATTGGGAAACTAAACAGATAGAACTATCTCCTATTTTTAGCAAGTCTGATAGATATAAGTTATTCAGCAATTCTTATAGTAATATAAATCAAGAACAAATTTTTCCAAATGCTACCCTTGATGAAAGTCCGTCAGATTTTGTAGCTGGAAGAGTTGATGATAAATTACAGAATACTCAAGGAAATCATGTTTGTCGATGGTTAGCTCCAGAAAATCCTCAAATTCCACTACAAATTTCTCCTTCAGAACATGATTTAGAAAAATATCAAAATTTTCTTAATTCCTTGCCATTACAAAATAATAAAAAGCTAGATAATAAGCAAATAGAAGCAATAATAAATGGATTAAAAACTAGGATTCAACTTTTACAAGGTCCGCCAGGTACAGGTAAAACAGAAACAACGGCGATCGCTACTTTTTTAAGAATTTTGGCACGAAGTTCTTCTGGGGATATTGTTCTTATTACTGCCCATACTCATAAAGCTGTAGATGAATTACTATTACGTTTAGACAGCCTTTTACCTATTTTGCAAGAACACGCCACTAATTCTAGCCTTTCTTTACCATCAATTAAATTGAGTAAAGTGCATTCTACAGAAATTAAAATAACAGGAGGAAATATAGATGATTTTTCCGCAAAATCCTGTTTTAAGAAAATTAATGATTTACGAGGTAAAAAGAAAACCAACAAAACAACTCAATATAATTCTGTATTAGTTATAGGAGGAACAACTGGTTCAATTTTAAAGATGCTAGAAAAATTGGAAGAAGCAAAAACTTTTTATCAATCTTATCCCCAAGGTTTTCAAACAAAAACTCTTGTTGTTGATGAAGCAAGTATGATGGTATTTCCTCACTTTCTAGCATTAGCTACATTAGTCAAAAATGATGGTGAAATAATGTTAGCTGGAGACCATCGACAACTTACTCCTATTATTACCGAATAATTAATTATTAATTATTAATTAAATAATTGTGGTTTAAAGCCTCCCCTTGGATAGGGGAAAAAAAGAAATGATATTTCCCAATCTTCAATCCTCTCGGTTTTAACCAGAGGTAATTATCAATTATCCATTATCAATTATCAATTAATGAACCATGATTGGGAAAATGAAGACCGCCTTCCTGTAGTATCTTACCAACCTTACGTTAGTGCATATCAGGCTATTCAAAACTTAAAAGAAAACTCAGATACTCAAATTCCTGATGCAGCAATATTATGTTCAGCTTTGAATTTTAGCTTCCGTTTACCGCCAGTTATTCGCGAACTTATTGCCCGTCTTTATAGCAAGTTAGATAATATTCAATTACGAGGCAAAGAGAAAGATAAAAATATAGAAGAAAAGGAAATAAATGGAACTTGGGAAAAACTTTTACCAGGAAATAGAGGTCTTTATCTTGTTCTTCATTCTGAGCGTAAGTCAAGACGTAGTAATCAACTAGAAGTAGAAATAATTAAACAAATTATTGATGTAGGTGGAGAAATTCCTGATGGAAATATAGGAATTGTTACCCCACATCGTGCCCAAAGAACTTTACTTAAAACAGAGTTAGTAGATTATTATGAAAATTCTATTGATGTGATAGATACTGTAGAAAAATTCCAAGGTGGCGAACGTCCAAATATAATAGTTTCTGCTACAGCAAGCGACCCGTCTGCTATTAGTAAAAATGTAGAATTTATTCTCAATCTTAATCGCTCAAATGTAGCCTTTTCTAGAGTTCAAGAAAGGTTGATTGTTGTTTGTTCTAAAACTCTTTTAGATTATATTCCAGCAGAATTTGAACATTATGAAGAAACAATGTTGTGGAAATCTTTACGTTCCCAATGTTCACAACTTATTTTTACTGAAACTGTTAATGAACATAAAGTAGAAGTTTTTACACCTCCTTTAGAACAAATAAGTGAAAATTTAAACGAACAGGTAAAGCCTTTCAATAATTGATAATGGATAATGGATAATTGATAATGGATAATGGATAATTGATAATGGATAATGGATAATTGATAATG
>NZ_JBNHEQ010000316.1:0-9429 GCF_050016015.1 Dapis hubbardiae BLCC-M172 | reverse complement strand
TGAGGTAGACTATGAAAATTTGACAGAAAAGAAACTAAAAAATCAGCAGCAATTAACTGAGGTAAATTATCAAAATGTGGCAGAGAGAAAACAAAAAGCTCGGCAGCAACTAACTGAGGTAGACTATGAAAATTTGACAGAAAAGAAACTAAAAAATCAGCAGCAATTAGATTTTAAGATTCTGATTGACGGTGTATTTTTCCAAATAAATAATACAGGTATCGCTCGTGTCTGGAAGTCTTTGTTGGAAGTATGGTCGAAAGATAGTTTTGCTAAAAATATTTTAGTGCTTGATAGAGCAAAAACTGCACCGAAAATTCCCGGCATAAAATATCGTGTTGTGCCTGGATATAACTATGGAAGAATAGATGCAGACCGTCAAATGTTGCAGCAAATATGTGATGAAGAAAATGCCGATATTTTTATTTCTACTTATTACACAACACCTATTTCAACGCCATATATATTTATGGCTTATGATATGATTCCAGAAGTTTTAGCTAAAAATCTTGATAACCCTTCATGGCAAGAAAAACATCGTGGTATTAAACAGGCAATTTCTTATATTTCAATTTCTGAAAATACAGCTTGGGATTTAGTAAAATATTTTCCTCAAATATCTGCAAATTCTGTCAAGGTTGCTCATTGTGGAATTGAACAGAAATTTTCTAGAGCGACTCCTCAAGAAGTTGCTAATTTTCAACAAAAATATCAGATTAATCGACCATACTTTTTGATAGTAGGTGAGAGAATAGGTTGGCTTGGCTATAAAAATACTATTTTATTTTTTCAAGCTTTTGCTCAATTAGAAAAATCCACAGAATTTGAGATTGTTTGTATAGGGGGAAATAGAAAACTAGAGCCAGAATTAAGCAAATATATTTCCGGTAGTAAAATTCATTTATTGCAAGTGAATGACCAAGAATTAAAATGTGCTTATTCTGGAGCGATATCTTTAATTTATCCCTCAAAATATGAAGGTTTCGGACTACCAATTTTAGAAGCAATGGCTTGTGGTTGTCCGGTTATTACTTGTAAAAATGCTTCAATTCCAGAAGTTGCAGGAACAGCGGCTTTATATATAAAAGATAATGATATTAATGGCTTAGTAAATGCTTTGGGTGAAGTGCAAAAATCTGAGGTTCGGCAACAATTAATTACTGCTGGTTTAGCACAAGCTCAAAATTTTTCTTGGTCGCAAATGGCTAAGATTATGACTGATGTATTTATCCAGACTTTTAATCGGATTAAAGTAAAAGAATTATCTGCTATGGAAGGTAAGAAAAATTTCGGGGAAATTCCATTTCAGATAAATCAAGATCAGTTAGAAATGCAGATTAAGGAAAAGGAATTATCTGCTATGGAAGGTAAGAAAATTTCAGGGGGAATTCTGTCAAAAATAAATGACGCGGAATTAGAAATGCAGATTAAAGAAAAAGAATTATCTGTTATGGAAGATAGGAAAAATTTAGATGAAATGAAATTTAATCTAAATAACGGGCAGTTAGAAATGCAGATTGAAGAAAAGGAATTATCTGCTATGAAAGGTAAGAAAATTTTCGACAAAACTCTGTTAAAAATAAATCACGGACAGTTAGAAATGCAACGTCATTTTTGGAATGTTAATTCTCTAGATGAAGCTATGTTTGGGAGAGTGTTAGCTTACAGCGGAATTGATACACTTTCCCCGGAAGAAAAAAAGCAAGCTTGGGAAAATTCAATAGAAAATTGGATGCCACAAATTTTGGAAGGTATCTCTATTAAACCAGAGTGGAAAGTATTAGAAATTGGTTGTGGTGTTGGTCGTCTTATTAAGTATTTACGAAAAAAATTTGCACAGGTAGATGGTGTAGATATTTCGGAAAAAATGATTCAGTTTGCCCGACAATATTTAGCCGATGGAAAACAGAATGGAGAGGTATTTGTTAATAATGGCTATGATTTACAAAAGTTGTCTGATGAAAATTACGATTTTGTTTTCTCAACGATAGTTTTTCAGCACATTCGTTCTATTTCTATTGTCAAAAGTTATTTCCAAGAAACATTTCGGGTCTTAAAACCGGGAGGATATTTTAAAATTCAAGTACATGACCACAGCGCTGAAGGTTTAGGAAATTTTGATGAGGAAGGAGCGAAAGATAAGCAATATTATTTTTCTGGTAATGCTTATACTGAAGAACAATTAAAAGATTTATTAATTGCAGCCGGATTTAATTTAGTTTCTTTAAAATCTGCTAAACCTTGGATTTGGGCAACGGTAAGGCGAGAACAACAAATAGAAGTAGCTGTAGAAAAATTTCCTCAAATAGCTACTCTCAAAAATAATCAAATGGGTATTGAATATCCAGAAATTTCTCCATTGTCAGATAATAGCTATCGACCGTTTTGGTCTGTGATGATTCCTACTTATAAAAAGGTAAAATATTTAGAACAAACTCTGAAAAGTGTATTGCAACAAGCTCCTCCTCCAGAGGAAATGCAAATAGAAGTAATTAATGATTGTCCTGATAGTAAAATTCAAAATGAAATAGAAGCTATTGTTCGAAAAGTAGGGGGAGAAAGAGTTAATTTTTATCGGCATTTTCCTCAAGATATTGGTCAAGCTCCGATTTTTAATATTTGTCTACAAAGAGCAAAAGGATACTGGGTTCATCTACTCCATGATGATGATTTTGTTTTGCCTGGTTTTTATGAAAAGTTACGTCGGGGAATAGAAAATAAAACAACTTTAGGAGCTGCATTTTGTCGCCACTATTATATAGATGAAAATGATCAGAAAAAGTTTTTGTCTGTTTTGGAAAGAGATACTCCTGGAGTTATAGAAAAATTTTCAGAAAAGATTACTGTAGAGCAACGTATTCAAGTTGTGGGAATGGTAGTTAAACGTGAAACTTATGAACAATTAGGTGGTTTTTGTGACCAAGCTGCTTCTGCTGCTGATTGGGAAATTTGGAAACGAATAGCTGCTTTTTATCCTATTTGGTTTGAACCGGAAATTTTGGCTTGTTTCCGTTTACATTCTTCCTCGGAAACTTCCCGGTTAATGCTGTCTGGAGGTAATATAGAAAATGCTAGGAAAGCTATAGAAATTACTCAAACTTATTTACCAACAAATATGGCTGAAGAATTATCAAATAAAGCTAGGGAACATTATGCACTTGAAGCTATGAAAATGGCTGCTTCTATGTTGAAAGGAGGTAATACTAATGGAGCTATTGCTCAAATTCGGGAAGGTCTTAAATGTAGTAGGTCTCCCTCGGTAATTAATTTATTGGTTTCTATTTTGATTAATGCAGAAACGGAGGCTGAAACTTCTTTAGTTAAGACAACGAGTCAGGAAGTAGTATCTTTAGAATCTCAGTTAATAGAACAAAACAAACCTACACATAATTTTGAAACTAATTTATTGCCTTCTCTGGTAGAAGTCAATAAAGAGATTGAACTTTACCGACAAAACCAGTCCGATAAATCTACTTTAGTGAAGTTGCAGGAAGTTAGAAAGCAAATTGCAGATTCTTGGTTAAATTTCAATACCTTGGAAAATCTAAAAATTGCCTATTTAGGAGAACTTGGTCAAATACATAAAGCCTTATTGAAAAGCAGTATTAAAGAGGAAAGCTTAACCGAAACCGAGCAAAAATTTGTCACTCAAATAAAAGCTAATATTGCTAAAGGATTTAACCAAGCTTTAGACATTAAGAATCTTTTAGCAGGTATGCTTTATCAAAGAGCAGATAGACTAGAAATTAAATACGAAAAAGCTCCCATTCCTAACTGGTTTGCTACAGACTATTTAAAATTTATGTTTGCTTCTCCTCAGCTTTTCCAGGAAATAGGAGAAACAGATAATTACTATCATTTTATGGCTGGATGGTTGAGTTACGTTCATAATAATATATCCACAAATCCAGACTCAGAATTATGGCAAGCGATCGCCTCATTGTTTGTAGAAAATTCTAATTGGATACCTCTATATTTTACGACTACTCCAAATTTAAAAAATCTCTACGTCAAACGGGCAGAAATTATTGAATTTGTTCTTAAAAATCGTGGGTTACAGTTAGATTATACGATGGAGTCTCGCCCTTATGACCGCCAAAAAATTCGTTTGGGAATTCTTAAAGATCATTATAATCCTCAAACAGAAACATACTCTTTACTCCCAGTATTTGAACATTTAGATAGGAGTAAATTTGAGATATTTCTTTATGCAATAAATTCTAACGGACACCCCTTAGAAAAATATTGTCAAAGTCGTGTCGATAAATTTATAGAAGTACCAAAAGAACTAAAAAATCAAGTACAAACTATTCGTAATGACAATCTTGATATTTTGTTTTTCGGTTCTAATATTACTGCTATTACCAAAAATTCTACCTTACTGGCAACTCACCGACTAGCAAGAATCCAGGTTACATCAATTAACTCTCCTAGTACTACCGGAATGGCGCCCATAGATTATTACATCTCTGGAAAATTAACTGCTCCGACCGAGATAACCCAAGAACAGTATACCGAAAAATTAGTCAACATAGAAGGTTCCGGACTATGTTTCCGAGACCCCATCCCCGAAACTATTCCAGTAGTACAACCCCTCCGCTCCAGTTGGGGAGCAACCGACGAAACTACTATCTTTATTTCCGGTGCCAATTCCTACAAAATCATTCCCGAAATGCGGGAGACTTGGGCAAAAATTTTAGTTGCGGTGCCCAATTCCATTTTAGTCTTGTACCCCTTTAACCCCAACTGGACAAATTCTTATCCCGTCAGACCTTTTATCCAACAGATGCGAGCTACTTTGGAAGGACATGGTATTGATAGTAAGCGCTTGGTGGTCATTAAAGCACTACCAAGCAAATCAGATATCAAAAAATGTTTAGAGTTAGCAGATATTTATTTAGACTCTTTCCCTTATGGTGGGGCAACCTCTTTAATAGACCCCTTAATGATAGGACTACCACCAGTTGTTGTGGAAGGAAATGCCTTAAGATTTAGGCAAGCGTCTGCTTTATTGCAGGAAATTAATATGGAGGATCTTATTGCTGATGGAGAAGAAAGTTATGTTAATTTAGCAGTTAAACTGGCAACTAATTCTGAGTGGCGACAACAAAAACGGCAAGAAATTCAAGAAAAAATGCAGCAAAATCCTTCATTTTTAGACAGTCTTAGCTACTCTACAAAGATAGGTGAATTGTTCCAAGAATTATTCGAGCAGTGGCAAAATATTCATTTGCAAAAAAAGACAGAATCTACAAATAAAAAATCTTTAACGCCTAAATTTATTAATCGTTTAGTGGGTTGTGTAAATCTCTACAAAATTGACCCGACTGACCAATCTTTAGTAGAAGAATTACGTCAACTTCGTAAACAAATAGCTGATTTTTGGTTGGATATATCTCCAAAAGAATTAGAAACTATTTATCAAGGTAAAGTCCGACAAGCATATCTAGGTTTATTAGCAAGTGGGATTCAAAACGAACCTCAAACAGAAGATGAAGAGAAATTCCTCAAGGAATTAGCTGATCAAAGTATGGGTCTAACTAATCCTAAAGCTATTAATGCACTTTTAGGGGGAATGTTATATTTTCCACCAGGTAAAATGTTAGTCCGAGATGCTAAAAATCGTTTGCCTCAGTGGTTGATTAATGATTATAAACAGGTATTTGAAAGTAGAGAAGTTGCACAGAAGTTGGAAAAGACTTTTCAAGCTAAGTCTCCTCATTTGTCAGAAGATTCTATTGGTAGAGATTTGGATACCAGACCTCTAAAAGCTGCTGAAGCTAAAACTGAAAAGAATCTAGTTTTAACAGAAAATAAGACAGATAATTTAGATTCTGCCAACCAAAAATTTATGAATCAATTATTAGGTAGTGTGAATCTTTATTATATAGATCCTTCTGATGAATCTGTTGTGAAAGAATTGCGTCAACTGAGAAAACAAACGGCTGATTTTTGGATAAATTTAGAACCACAAAAACTGGAAAATTTTTACTTAGGTGAAATGGGTAAAGGTTATCAAGCATTACTCAATAGTGGGGTGCAAAATCAATCTTTAGTAGAAAGTGAACAGGAATTTTTACAACATTTAGCTACCCAACTTGCTCAAGGAATAGAAGCGCCGAAAGCTATCAATTATTTATTAGCAGCAATGTTATATTGTCGTTCTGAACAATTGCGAATAGAAGACATAGATAAACTGCCTCATTGGTTACTAGAAGATTATCAAAAATTTGCGGGAAATGGATAATTAGAGATTGAATAGATCGGGAAATATAAAAAATCAGATAGGGAATTAGGAACAGGGAATAGGTGAATAAAAAATTATTTGCCATAAAGAAATTTACCATAATTTTGGGAATATGAATACTGATACCCGCTCACTGTAGACTGATTTTAATCCCGGCATTATTCAAGCTTTAAGATTTAGTTATTAGACAAGTTACTTAATACTTATTTGGTAAACATTCTCTTATTTCTCAATCAAATTATTTTGCTAAGTAGATAGAGAAAATTATTTGTGCATTTACTAATCAACGATATTCTTTTTGCCTCTTCCCTACCTCGCACAAATATTAAATTAATTCTTTATTTACAGGTATTTATAATTAGAGTTTGCTGAAAAAGTCTTTTCAAGGAGTAGGGGAGTAGAGAGTAGTATAAAGGAGATAGTCAGATATATTTGTCCCTTGATTTTTCTGCTATTATTCTGCCTTTTATACTAACTTTTTGAGAGTTTTCAACTGAAAACCAGAAACTTTTTTCAATCCAAAAAGCTTTAAGCTTTTATCTTTCAAGAGTTTTAATTTTATTCAGCAAACCCTAAATAAAATTATCGTGATATATAGCAATCCGCGCATAGGTTGTGATAAATCAAAAAGTAGATAAAAAAACTGAAACTTACGCCTGTTCCCTATTCCCTAAAAGCGCTAATATTTTTGACACGAATAAAATAGGATTGCTATAGTTACTAACAGCTCACTTATTTATTAGAGAACGCACTTTACTTCCGCAAAACTAACTATGAATAAATATACCAATATCGCTGATTATTATGATAGTTTGACTGATTATTATGACCTTTTGATGACTCAAGGCTATTATGATTATCAAGGAATGGCTAATGCAGTCTATTCTTTAATAAAAGATGGTCGAAAAAAAATACTAGAATTAGGTGTAGGAACAGGATTATTTGCTGAAAAATTATTGGCACTTGCTCCTGAAGCTGAATTTACAGGAGTAGATATTACCTTATCAATGCTCAATATTGCTAGACAAAGATTGGGAGAATGGGGAAATTTAGTAGAAGCAGATATCTATAATATGAACCTTCAAGAAACTTTTGATATTGCTGTTTCTAGTAGAGGAGTTTGGGTAATTAGCCAAAGAGGCGATCAAACTGACTTAAGAAATCATACTAAGGATATTGATGAGGATATTAAGGGATTAATTAATGTTGCTAAACATCTGCGTCAAGATGGATTATTTATGTTGAGTATTCAGGGAGAACACAAAAGCTATCAACAAAATCTCCCCACAGGAATTGTTTATTCTCAGGAGATAGAAAAAATTGGGGAAAATGATGAAATTAAATCCATTGAGAAAACTTATTTTTTTCAGAGAGATGGAGAAATATTAGCTCAACAAAAACTGAAATTGAATTACATTAAGCAATGGAAAAAAGAAGAAATTATGGAACAAGCTGGATTTAGTTTTGTTGGTATCGATGAAAGCAAAAAGTTTCATAATTTATCGCAAAAAGTGAAACAGATAATCAAATAAACCTGATGTGCAAATTTTTTTAAATCTATGGGTTATGAGTTTAGGCATTTTGGAAATAAAATTTTTAACCTCATAGCAAGTAAATCACCATTTTTCCGTAGAAAGTTGCACATCGCGTAAATAATTGTATCCAAATTCAATCTAATACAAATTCTCTGTGAAGTTGCATCTAAGTTTATTTCCGCTAACCCTCCTTTGGCAAGGAGTAATTATCTGCATTATTAAGGAAAATTTGCATTTAGTTTGAGGATATTGGAAATATTTAACCCTCCCATGAATTTTTAGTTTAATAGTTGCCTCAAATTGAGAAAAGAAATAGCTGATTTATTGATACAGATTTTTAAATCAAATGTAAGCATTCAGCTATCAGCTATTGCTGAAAAAAACTGTAGGAATTTTGTCTCCCAACCCATTAATGCTGAACGCTTACGACTGTTTAGGGAAAATTATGTTCTACTATCAGTGATAAATTATATAGTCATCCTAAATGATTTGTGAAAAAAACTGTAGGGGTTTGGTCTCCCAACCCATTGGTACTGATAATTAATAACTGAAAAAGTAAGCTCCTTTAACCGAATAAGGAATTATTCATTATTGGCGCTCTAACTGACTGTTAAGAGCTGAATGTTTACAATCAAATTATCGTGGTATAGTTACTAAAAGTGAAATTATTTATTAGAGACTGCACTTTACTTCCGCAAAACTAACTATGAATAAATATACCAATATCGCTGATTATTATGATAGTTTGACTGATTATTATGACCTTTTGATGACTCAAGGCTATTATGATTATCAAGGAATGGCTAATGCAGTCTATTCTTTAATAAAAGATGGTCGAAAAAAAATACTAGAATTAGGTGTAGGAACAGGATTATTTGCTGAAAAATTATTGGCACTTGCTCCTGAAGCTGAATTTACAGGAGTAGATATTACCTTATCAATGCTCAATATTGCTAGACAAAGATTGGGAGAATGGGGAAATTTAGTAGAAGCAGATATCTATAATATGAACCTTCAAGAAACTTTTGATATTGCTGTTTCTAGTAGAGGAGTTTGGGTAATTAGCCAAAGAGGCGATCAAACTGACTTAAGAAATCATACTAAGGATATTGATGAGGATATTAAGGGATTAATTAATGTTGCTAAACATCTGCGTCAAGATGGATTATTTATGTTGAGTATTCAGGGAGAACACAAAAGCTATCAACAAAATCTCCCCACAGGAATTGTTTATTCTCAGGAGATAGAAAAAATTGGGGAAAATGATGAAATTAAATCCATTGAGAAAACTTATTTTTTTCAGAGAGATGGAGAAATATTAGCTCAACAAAAACTGAAATTGAATTACATTAAGCAATGGAAAAAAGAAGAAATTATGGAACAAGCTGGATTTAGTTTTGTTAGTGTCGATGAAAGCAAAAAGTTTCATGTTTATCGCAAAAAGTGAAACAGATAATCATTGTTTAGGGAGTAGGGAAGATGGGTTTGAGGATAGGGAACAGGGAAAAAATATTTACCGAAAAATAAAGGTATAAAGCCTTCTATTTCAAGAGAAAATAAAGAAATATTATTTCTTTATTTTCAATCCTCTTGGTTTTAACCAGAGGTAATTATCAATTATCAATTATCAATTATCAATTATCAATT